>NZ_JADBRF010000004.1:0-219074 GCF_014930485.1 Enterobacter cloacae complex sp. P47BA
AAAGGAAAGGCCCTGGAGATACTCCACAGCCCCGAAAAAAAGCCAGTCAGTTGCTTAACTGACTGGCATTACAACTTCGGTTGCCGTTTTTAATGTTTATTGCCTCTCCCATGGGAGAGGGGCAGGGTGAGGGCATCAGGCCGCACACCATCACCCGCGATTACGCATTACCCCTTCCTGCACCGTAGAAGCGACCAGCACGCCGTCCTGGGTATAAAACTCTCCACGCACAAATCCGCGAGCGCTCGACGCTGACGTACTCTCCACGCTGTAAAGCAGCCACTCATTCATATTGAACGGACGGTGGAACCACATGGAGTGATCGATGGTTGCGACCTGCATCCCTTTTTCAAGGAAACCAACGCCGTGCGGCTGTAGCGCAACCGGCAGAAAGTTAAAGTCAGACGCGTAGCCCAGCAGATACTGATGCACGCGGAAATCTTCCGGCACGGTGCCATTGGCGCGGATCCAGACCTGACGTTTCGGCTCGGCGGTGTGGCCTTTCATGGGGTTGTGGAACTCAACCGGGCGGATCTCCAGCGGTTTATCGCAGAGAAACTTCTCTTTGACCTGCGGCGGAAGCAGATGCGCCAGCGCGCGGGCGATATCGGTCTCTGATTTGAGTTCGTCCGGCGACGGTGCTGGCGGCATCACTTTCTGATGTTCATACCCCGGTTCCGGTGCCTGGAAAGAGGCGGTCATATAAAAGATAGGCTTACCGTTCTGAACGGCCGCCACGCGGCGTGCGCTGAAGCTGTTACCGTCTCTCAGGACTTCAACGTCATACACGATCGGTTTTGCGCTGTCGCCAGGGCGTAAGAAATAGCTGTGGAATGAGTGCACCAGGCGGTCTGCAGGGACGGTCTCCTTTGCAGCGTAGAGCGCTTGTCCAACGACCTGGCCGCCGAAAACCTGACGTAAGCCGAGGTCTTCGCTCTGCCCGCGATAGAGTCCTTCCTCAATTTTTTCCAGATTCAGTAATGTCAGCAGATTGTTCAGTGCCTGACTCATAATTGTCCTCAATAAACGCCGTAGCGAAAGATAGGCAGAGTATAACGCAGAAATGAAAGTGGTCCGATGGGTAGAATAATCTGAATGTCGGCACGTTTTTAGGCATTAATCGGTGATCTGTGCCACACTTAAAAACGTTATGTGATTGAAACGACATCGGATGGGATCGATCCCGCTGGTGCATTGATGATAAGGAGACTTCAATGAAACTCGTGCCCATGCTAAGTGGTGTAGCTATTGCGGTGGCGTTGTCCGCCTGTGCCGGTAAGAGCGCCCAGGTGCCGGTACCAGCTGCAGATCCGAACGGGATTAATACCCTTTCACAGCAATCCATTCAGCAGCCTAACGTTTCCGGTACAATCTGGATTAAACAGAGAGTCGCTCTGCCGCCGGATGCGGTATTAACGGTCACGCTGTCTGATGCTTCCCTGGCGGACGCGCCGTCGAAGGTGCTGGCTCAGCGCGCGGTCCGTACTGAAGGTAAGCAGGCTCCGTTTAGCTTCGTGTTGCCGTATAACCCGTCAGACGTGCAGCCGAATGCCCGTATTCTGCTGAGCGCAGCGGTAACCATCAACGGCAAGCTGGTCTTTATCACCGATACGGTCCAGGAAGCGATTAACCACGGTGGAACCAAAATCGACCTGAATCTGGTGCCGGTGCAGCAAACCGAAGTCCCGGTTGCTCCACAGACCAATCAGCCGTCCCTGCCAACCCCACCGACCCAGATGTAACTGTTGCTCTTACCCTCTCCTTCGGGGGAGGGTTTAGTACACCCAGCGGTATTTCTGCAAATCAATCTGTCCTGCGCCCGACACCTGCACACCCTCTGAAAGCAATGCCTGACGCTGACGCTGGAGATCCGGCCCGGTCAGCGAGATAGCGCCATGACGGTTTACCACCCGATGCCAGGGCAGCGTACTGCCTTCCGGCAGCCGCTTCAGGACGCCACCGACCTGTCGCGCCGCGCGTGGAGAGCCTGCCAGCCTTGCCACATCACCGTAGGTGGTGACATAGCCTTCCGGAATCGAGGCCACGATTTGCCATACGCGCTGGGGAAAGGAGTCGTTTTCGTCCATACCTTCACCTGTGGGGATGTTTGGACCGTCATGGTAAACGAAGATCGCCCTGATTGCTGCGCCTGTTTGCGCAAGAAACCAGCATCCGGTTCCTGGTCGCTTGCAATTGGCTCTTCGCACAGGGATAATGCGCCAGCGCGTTGGTTATCAACGCTCTCAATGGGGGCTCTGTTGGTTCTCCCGCAACGCTACTCTGTTCACCAGGTCAGGTCCGGAAGGAAGCAGCCAGGGCAGACGACGTGGGTGCCGGGATGTAGCTGGCAGGGCCCCCACCCATTTGTGGCCTCATCCATCTTTCCTGTTCCCATCTCTTTTTAGCCTTTATTCCACAATAATATAATGCCTATACCGTGTAATATATATTTCATCGCTCTGAAATATTACTGTCATAAACCTGTAATAATAGACTGGCATTTTATAATTGGACGTCTATTTTCGTCAAAATTCAAAAAAATATAGATCTGGATAACAGTGATAACTTCGTGTATTAAATAAAGTACTTATTCCGAAGGGAAGTGACAAACATGGCTACTGCAGTTTTAAATGTTAAAATTGACGAAGCGCTAAAAGAAAGACTCCGCCACTATGCGGAAGTAAATAACGAAAATTTAAGCGTGACCACAGAGAAACTGCTGCTGCTGGCGTTTGAAGCAGTAGAAGAGGTGGGAGTATCGGAAGAGGATATTGATAATCAGCATACGGAAGAAGAGAGTGTTTCTCCTTTTACTCCTAAAGAAATCAAGGCTCTACGTAAACTTCTGAAGAAGAGAAAATGAAACAACAACTGTCAACTGCCAGTGACTACAACGAGGCCTGCGCTCTGTTACGTTCAGGCTACGTGAAGCATGTACGTCTTGGCTGGAATGTTGGAAGCGATGAGTTCTTTCGTATTGCGTCTGACTGGTGTGATACCGGTGCAAAAATAAAGAAAGACGGTGATAATTTCGTTATTTCCCTGAAAGGTTTCCCCATTCCTCCTCAGCACTAAATCCTGACCAGTGAAAACTGCTGACTGCATATATTACAGTCAGCAGTTTTTATTTTATGATCCAGTTCAAAATTTTAATATTAAACCAGGCGGCGTTTGACTACTGGCGTATTTGAATTTAGCGCGAGCCATAACGGTTTAATCCGCAGCAATGCCGCTTCCAGCTCCGCTGGCTCCAGCGAAAAGGGCATACGTAAAAAGCGGTCAAACGCCCCCGATAAGCCAAACCGCGTCCCGGTTCCCAGGTTAATCCCGATGATTTCTGCCCGTGCGGCAAGCTGTGTCGCCAGCATGCCAGGAAGTTCGATCCAGTAAGAGAGTCCGCCCTCCGCCTCATGAAACTTCCACTCCGGGAAATGTTCTCGCAGCAGGTTACTGCATCGATCGCGCCGTTCCGCCAGCATCTTGCGGCGAGCGGGCAGAAAACGCTCGCTATTGTCGATAAGCCACAGCGTTGCCAGCTGCTCAAGCAGCGGCGAGCCTAAATCCAGCGTATCGCGCGTCTGGGCGAGCGTGGCGATAGTCCGCGAGGAGGCGCGGATCCAGCCGAGACGCAGCCCGCCCCAGAAGCTTTTTCCGGCAGAGCCTAGCGTAATCACGCTGGCCTGCGGGTTAAACGATGCCAGCGGTGGCGGCGGTGGCGAATCAAACCAGAGATCGACCATCGTTTCATCCACGACCAGCGCCGTGCGGGTCTGGGCTGCTATATCAGCGATTGCCTGACGGGTGGCGATATCCATGCATCGACCGGTAGGGTTGTGAAAATCTGGCATCAGGTAGGCCAGGCGCGGCGCGGTCTGGGCAAGCGTAGCCGCAAAGCCATCCGTATCCCAGCCCGTTTCCGGTAACGACACTCCTACTGGCCGACACTGTGCTCCCTGAATAGCGGCAATCGCCAGCGGATAGGTGGGGTGATCGACCACGACGCGATCCCCCGGTCCGGCCATCATCCGCAGCACCAGCGCGAACCCGCTGACGGCACCGTTGACCACCATCACCTCGTCTGCCCGGGTTGGAAGACCTCGCGCGGTATAGCGCGCAGCGATGGCCTCCCGTAGCGCCGGCAGCCCAAGCTGCTCGTAGCCCGTCAGCGAGAGGTGTTGAGTAATAGCCGTAAGTGCATGGGTGTAAGCCTGGTGGATCTCCGGCCCGGCGCTGAGGGCGGCAGTGGAAAGATCCAGGGCGACGCTCGCTGCGGAAAGGGTGGGAACGGCGCGTGCATCCGGGAGGATGACGCGCGATCCGCTGCCGTGGCGGCTTTCAAGATAACCCTCTTCACGCAGGTGGGCGAGGGCGCTGCTGACGGTGGTTCGGCTGACGTTCAGCGCCGTCGCCAGCTCACGCTCACCCGGCAGGCGCGTATGCAGTGCCAGCCGGCCATCAAGGATTAATAAGCGCAGCGCGTCGGCCAGCTGGCGCCAGAGCGGAGTGCGGGATGAAGTTTGCTGCCAGTGCCCTAAAAGGCGTACCAAAGACTGGCTTCCGAAGCGGCGTGATGACATAAGCAGTCCACTATTTAAAAACTGGACATTAATCTTAGTGCCATTTTAGGTCAGGATGAAAGTCGGGTTCACTGGAGAAGATAAAAATGGTACGTCGTCTGCTACAACTTTATGTCGGTTTAGGGCTGTATGGGCTTTCCACCGCGATGTTTATTCGTGCGGATCTGGGGGTCGATCCGTGGGATGTGTTTCACCTTGGCGTGGGAATACAGCTGGGGATGAGCATCGGGACGGTGATCATTTTGACCGGTGCTGCGGTGCTCTTACTGTGGATCCCACTGCGTCAGATGCCCGGTCTTGGCACGATCAGCAACGTGATTTGTATCGGTCTGGCGGCGGACGCCAGCATGGCGCTTATCCCCGAACTGAGTTCGTTATCCGTGCGCATCGCTTTCCTGGTGTCGGGCATCGTGATGAACGCGATCGCCACCAGCATGTACATCGGGGCCGGTTTCGGGCCTGGTCCGCGCGACGGCCTGATGACCGGCATTCACGCCCGGCTGGGGTGGTCCATTCGCAGCGTGCGTACCTCCATCGAAGTGTCCGTCCTGCTGATTGGGTGCGTGCTGGGTGGCTCGTTTGGGGTGGGAACCGTGGCGTATGCTCTGACCATTGGCCCGCTTATTCAGCTCTGTTTGCCCTGGTTCCGCCAGAAGCCGCGCGGTGAGAAAATGACGCAGCCGGAGCGGGTTGTTTAATTTGCGAAGCGCTCACATGTTTTAACGGCGTCGCTGTGCCAGAATAGAAGCTTCGAAAATCGCGATGCCAGAACGCATGAAAGCAATCACTCTTTATGATGTCGCCCTCCTTGCGGGGGTTTCTTATCAGACCGTTTCCCGCGTGATTAACGACGCGGAGCACGTCTCTGCCCGCACGCGGGAAAAGGTGCAGCAGGCAATGGCGGAGCTGCATTACGTTCCCAACCTGCGGGCGCAGCAGTTGGCGGGGAAACGCACCCGTACGCTGGGGCTCATCACCACCGATCTGGCGCTGCACGCGCCTTCGCAAATTGTCTCGGCGGTAAAATCCCGGGCTGCAGGGCAGGGGGCGAGCGTCCTGATTTCCATGGTGGAGCAGCCGCAGCAGTGTCAGGCGGCGCTTCAGGCGCTGCTGGCGCAGCGGGTAGACGCGCTGCTGGTCAATGTGCCGCTTGACGATCCGCACGCCGAAGCGCTCAGGTCGCTGGCGACGCCCGTCCCGGTGCTGTTCCTCGACGTGTCACCGTCAGCGCAGGTAAATAGCCTCGTGTTTAACGCCGAAGAGGGGGCACGCCTGGGCGTTGAGCATCTGCTTTCGCTGGAGCATCAGCATATTGCCCTGCTGAGCGGGCCGGAAAGCTCGGTCTCTGCGCGCGCGCGTCTGGCGGGATGGAAATCGACGCTGGCGCAGGCGGGTCTTGACGCGGCTGCGGTGGCCTACGGCGACTGGAGCGCGGCCAGCGGCTATGAGAAGGGACATGTGCTGCTCTCGGGGGCGGTACTGCCGGATGCCATTCTGGTGGCGAACGATCAGATGGCGCTTGGGGTAATGCGCGCCTGTGCGGAAAAAGGGATAGCTGTTCCTGGCCAGATATCGGTGGTCGGGTTTGACGATACGGCCGACAGCGCCTGGTTTTCTCCGCCGCTGACGACCATTCGTCAGGCGTTTCGCGAGGCTGGCGAGCGCAGCGTGGAGTGGCTTCTGTCCCCCAGCGGGGGGGAGGAATGCTGGCAGGTTCAGCTGCCGGTAACGCTGGTGACCCGCCATTCCAGCGCGCGTCGTACCCCGCAGCAGGCCGAACGCGAGGATCTGGCGCAGCAGCTCAGAAGCCTGGCCCTCCTTGCCGGGCAGCTTGCCCGCAAATAAAACTTTGTGATCGGACTCGCTACCCCGCGATTGCGTGCTTTACCGTCGCCGGGTGCCAGGGCATGTTAACCAAAATTGTGAGCGCTTCGCAAAGAGGTTGATATGCCCAACACTTTATCGCTGACTCTCAGCGCCATTCTGGCCCGACGGGACTGGGAAAACCCGGGGGTCACCCAGTGGAACCGTCTGGAGGCACATGCGCCGTTACACAGCTGGCGTCTTGAACAGCCTGCCCTGGATGATGCTGCATCAGCCAGCAGACGCTCCCTCAATGGGGTGTGGCGATTTAACTACTTTCCTGCACCTGAGCAAATCCCGGAGGCGTGGGTAACCGCAGATTGTGCAGACGCCGTTGCGATGCCCGTGCCGTCGAACTGGCAGATGCAGGGGTTTGACACGCCCATCTACACCAACGTCACCTATCCTATCCCCGTTAATCCGCCTTTTGTGCCGCAGGAAAACCCAACCGGCTGTTACTCGCTCACATTTGATGTGGATGACGCGTGGCTTCAGAGCGGGCAGACCCGCATCATCTTTGACGGCGTGAACTCTGCGTTTCATCTGTGGTGCAACGGGCGCTGGATGGGCTATTCCCAGGACAGCAGGCTGCCTGCCGAATTCGATCTCTCGACGGTCCTGCGGCCCGGTGAGAACCGCCTGGCGGTCATGGTGTTGCGCTGGTGCGACGGTAGCTATCTGGAAGATCAGGACATGTGGCGCATGAGCGGTATTTTCCGCGATGTGACGCTACTGCATAAACCCGAAACGCAGATTGCCAATTATCGCGTGGTGACGGACCTGAATGCGGAGCTGGACCGCGCGGTGCTTAAGGCAGATGTCGCGCTGGCAGGGGCGGGCTTTGCAGACTGCGAGGTGGTCTTTACCCTGTGGCGCAAGGGTGAAAAATGCGCCAGCGTTTCCCGGTGTCCGGGGTCTGCCGTTGTGGACGAGCGCGGCAGCTGGGACGAACGCTTAACGGTGGCGATCCCCATTGACCGCCCCGCGCTCTGGAGTGCTGAAACGCCGGAACTGTATCGCCTGACGATGGCGCTTCTCGGCCCGCAGGGTGAGGTGCTTGAGGTTGAGGCGTGCGATGTGGGCTTCCGCCGCGTTGACATCAGCAACGGCCTGCTGAAGCTCAACGGTAAGCCGCTGCTGATCCGCGGGGTTAACCGACACGAGCATCACCCGGAAAACGGTCAGGTGATGGACGAGGCGACCATGCGTCGCGACATCGAAATCATGAAGCAGCATAACTTCAACGCCGTTCGTTGCTCGCACTACCCGAACCATCCGCTGTGGTACCGGCTTTGCGATCGCTACGGGCTGTACGTCGTTGACGAAGCCAATATTGAAACCCATGGCATGGTGCCGATGAGCCGCCTCGCTGACGATCCACGCTGGCTGCCCGCCATGAGTGAGCGCGTAACCCGCATGGTGCAGCGCGATCGCAATCATCCCTCAATTATCATCTGGTCGCTGGGTAACGAGTCCGGCCACGGCGCGAATCATGATGCGCTGTACCGCTGGCTGAAAACCACCGATCCCACGCGCCCGGTACAGTACGAAGGCGGCGGGGCGAATACGGCGGCGACCGATATTGTTTGCCCGATGTACGCCCGGGTCGATTGGGATCAGCCTTTCCCGGCGGTGCCTAAATGGTCAATCAAGAAATGGATCGGCATGCCCGACGAAACGCGTCCGCTGATCCTCTGTGAATACGCCCACGCGATGGGAAACAGCTTCGGCGGGTTTGCGAAATACTGGCAGGCGTTTCGCAGCCATCCTCGCCTGCAGGGTGGGTTTGTCTGGGACTGGGTCGATCAGGCGTTGACGAAGAAAGACGAAAAGGGCAACGCGTTCTGGGCCTACGGTGGGGACTTTGGCGATACGCCGAACGATCGGCAGTTCTGCCTTAACGGACTGGTATTCCCCGATCGCACGCCGCACCCGGCGCTATACGAAGCGCAGCGCGCCCAGCAGTTCTTTACCTTTACGCTGGTCAGTACCTCTCCGCTGGTGATTGAGGTGCAAAGCGGCTACCTGTTCCGCCCTACCGATAACGAGGTGCTGAGCTGGACGGTTGTCCGGGATGGGAAGGTACTGGCTTCGGGCGAGGTGACGCTGGCGATAGCCCCTGAAGGCGTTCAGCGTCTGGAGATCGCTCTGCCGGAATTGAAAGCCGGGCCGGGTGAAATCTGGCTGAATGTTGAAGTGCGCCAGCCGCGGGCAACGCCGTGGTCACCGGCAGGCCATCGCTGCGCGTGGGAGCAGTGGCCGCTTCCGGCCCCACTCTTTATTGCACCACCAGCCTCTACGGGCGAGCCGCCGGTTTTAACGCAAAACGGTCGCATCCTGGAGGTCACGCATCGTCAACAGCGATGGCAGTTCGATCGCGCATCCGGATACCTGACTCAATGGTGGCGAAATGGCGTTGAAACGCTGCTTTCACCCGTGACGGATAACGTCAGCCGCGCGCCGCTGGACAACGACATTGGGGTGAGCGAAGCGACGCGCATCGATCCAAACGCGTGGGTTGAACGCTGGAAAGCGGCGGGCATGTACGATCTCACCTCGCGCATGCTGCACTGTGAGGCAGAGCAGCATGCGCGTGAGGTGGTGGTTACCACGCTTAATGTCCTGGAGCATCGCGGCAGGGCGCTGTTCCTGAGCCGTAAAATCTGGCGGGTGGACGAGCAGGGGGTTCTGCATGGTGACATTCAGGTCGATATTGCGTCTGATATCCCGGAGCCCGCGCGCATTGGCCTGAGCGTTCATCTCGCTGAAACGCCAGAAAAGGTTGACTGGCTGGGGCTGGGGCCGCATGAAAACTACCCGGACAGAAAGCTGGCGGCGCAGCAGGGGCGCTGGACACTGCCCCTGGCAGACATGCACACGCCGTATATCTTCCCGACGGAAAATGGTTTGCGCTGCGATACCCGCAAACTTGTGCTGGGGGCGCATCAGCTGAATGGCGCGTTCCATTTCTCAGTGGGCCGCTATAGCCAGCAGCAGCTGCGTGAGACAACCCATCATCATCTGCTGCGGGAAGAGCCGGGGTGCTGGCTCAACCTCGATGCGTTTCATATGGGGGTGGGCGGCGATGACTCCTGGAGCCCCAGCGTTTCGCCGGAATTTATTCTGCAGACGCGCCAGCTTCGTTATACCTTTAGCTGGCAGCAGACTCTTACCTGACCAGAGAGGCGGCCACCGGGCGTGGCCGCCTGCTTACGCCAGAATGCCGCTCAGGCCATGCAGGCTCATGTAAATCCCTACCACGATAATCAGCGCGGCGGAGATCCACGGCGCTTTGCGGGAAAGTTCGCTGAATCCGGGCCAGCGTTTTGTCGCGTGCTTGAGGCTTAAGGCGGCAATCGCGCCGGAAGCGACCAGCGTTAACGCCAGACCGATGCTGAAGCTGAATACCAGCGTCGCGCCGAGCGCAAAATGCTTCAGCTGCAGGCAGATCAGCAGAACGGTGATGGACGCCGGGCAAGGGATAAGCCCGCCGGTCAGGCCAAACATCGCGATCTGTCCTGTCGTCACGTTTTGTCCGTTAAAACGCCGGTTGATATCCTGCGCGTGCGCGCGCTGGTGGGCGTCCTGCCACTCCTCTTCAACCAGTGGGTGTGCATGATGATGATCATGATGGTGGTCATGATCGTGATGATGATGATGATCGTGCGGCTGGCCCTCTTTCCAGGTTCGCCAAGCCATCCACAGGGCGATTGCAACGATCAACACCCCGGAGATCAGCTGGAACCAGGGTTCGGACGTATGTACGTCCCAGCCGCGGCCAAACCATAGTCCTGCCATGGCAATGATCCAGACTACCGCCGTATGGGAAAGCGTAGCCGCCAGACCGAGCAATACCGCCTGCTTCAGCGTGCCGCGGATAGCCACGATAAAGGCAGCCATCATTGTTTTTGAGTGGCCCGGCTCCAGGCCATGCAGCGCACCGAGCAGGATAGCGCTGGGAACAAACAGCCAGGCATTACCCTGCTGCAGGAGTGAAGCAAAATCGTTCATTGAAATTTCCAGTATGGAAAGCATGCGCAAATAGTACTCCCCCCCAGTAGTTTAATACTACCCCCCAGTAGAAAAATGCTCAGGGGGAGTAGAGCGTGATATGCTTCAAAAGCCAAAAATGAGGGAGACAGAGATGTCACATACCGTTCGCGATAAGAAGATGTTATTGACTCGCCTGAAGAAAATTCAGGGGCAGAGCACCGCGCTGGAGAAAATGCTCAACAGCGATCACGAGTGCGCCGAGGTGTTACAGCAGCTGGCGGCGATCCGTGGCGCGGTCAATGGCATGATGATGCAGGTGATTGAAGGGCATCTTACCGATCATGTCGTGAAAGAGCCCGAAGAGGCGCAGCGTGAAGCCGATCTTGGCGTCGTGCTGCAGGTGATCAAATCCTATCTTAAGTAGAGCGCGTGGCGAGGTTGTTCTCTGCCCAAAGGATAAATTCCGTCCTGGGCAGCGCCTTACTGTAGAACCACCCCTGCCCATACTGCACGCCGTGGCGGTGCAGCCAGGTAAGCTGCCCTTCGGTCTCCACGCCTTCCGCCACCATTGCCAGCTGCAGCGACTTCGCCATTTCGATAATGTGCGGCGTTACGTTTTTGTACTCCAGTGCATCCACGAACGATTTGTCAATTTTTAGCGTGTCGACATCGAGATGCTGCAGATAGCTGAGGCTGGAATAGCCCGTGCCAAAATCATCAATGTAGACAGGGTGGCCCGAACGGCGAAACGCGGCGATAGCCGGCGCGCTGATTTTGGGGTCGGCAAAGCCACGCTCGGTTAACTCAAGGGCGATTTGTCGGGGATGAATCTGCCACTTATTCAGGAGTTGACTCAGTAAAGGCGGCAGATTACCGGAGGTCAAATCGGCCGGGGCGAGGTTGATGGAGATATGCTGATCGGGGTGGAGCTGCAGCCAGTGGCCCATATCTTCAAACACTTTTTCCATAACTAACTGCGTCAGCTGCGAGATAAGGCCGGTTTGCTCGGCAAGCGGCACAAATATATCAGGCGAGAGACTGCTTCCGTCTGGCTGGGGCCAGCGCGCAAGCGCTTCCGCACCCACGATTTTTCCACTGCACAGCGCCACGATGGGCTGATAGTGAACCACAAAATCGCGGCTGTTAATGGCGTCCAGCAGGCGATTGCGCGGCGACTGGATTCGTCGCAGGATCCGCAGGACAAACAGTGCCGCCAGAAGGCTTATCAGGACGCCAAACGGCAGCCAGAAAAGCAGCTGTCGGTGCCAGCTTTCAGCCAGGGGGGTGAGCGATGCCCACGTGACGACAGTAAATCCAAGCTCAGGTACCGGCTTCATCACGTACATGGAGCCCTTGTACTGAACGCTGGAGACGCCTCGATCGTTGATCCGATCGCGGATATGCGGATCAAGCGTGTTACTGCTGGCGAAAATAAGATGCGTTGCGCTTCCCACCAGAGCGGCATCAATGGCAATCGCCCCGAAAGGGATCACATCCACAAGCGAGGCAGGATCGACCAGAACAAGGTAATGGCCCTTCCCGAGCACGGCCATATAGCGGTGAAAGCCAAGATCGTTCTGTGCGGTAAGCCACGCGCTGTAGCCATCTTCGGTGATACGCATGGGAGGAGGATAAGCGGCGGATTTACTGGCCTGCTCAAGCGAAGAGCAGAGGGGTTTGAGGTTGTCGATATAGATCACCTCCTGGATATAGCGCCACGAGAACGCGACCCGACGTATTTCCCTCAAATGCAGCGGACTACAGGGAACGCCCTTAAATCCCTGCAGGTGATTTAACGCTTCTTTAGCCTGATCCACGACCCTGTCGGTGCGCATCAGCACTCGAGAAGCATAGCTATCCAGCGCATCAACAAATTTCTCTTCTGCCTGGCGATGGGCAAGCCAGATGCTGAGGCAAATGGGAACCAGCACGGAAAAGATAAGTACGCCAGTCACCAGACTGACCAGATGTCGGGTTTTCATGCTGTCGTTTCCTTTCTCATATGCCCGAATCCGGACACTGAGTTTCCTGCCTGAAGAGAAAGATTTTACCGCGAAATGAAATAGTTATAGCACGTGGGGGCAGGGTTTTCATGTTGTCTAAAGCAAATTAGAAAATATCCTCAGGAGAGAGAGGGTTGTTTTTTCAACCTTGCCTGGATATTATTTTGTTATGTTATAACAAAACACAAAGGGTTTATGATGAAACCAAACATCCATCCAGCGTATCGCACCGTGGTATTCCACGACACCAGTGCCAATGAATACTTTAAAGTGGGTTCAACCATTAAAACCGACCGCGAAATTGAGCTCGACGGTGAAACGTATCCGTACATCACTATCGAGGTTTCTTCAAAATCGCATCCGTTTTATACCGGTAAGCAAAAAACGTTTTCCACGGATGGCAGCGCAGCGCGCTTCCGCAAGCGTTTTGGCGGTTTTCTTAATGCGAAGCGGGGCTAACCATGCAGGTGCTTAACTCATTGCGCAGCGCAAAACAGCGTCACCCGGATTGCCAGATAGTCAAACGCAAGGGACGCTTATACGTGATTTGCAAATCCAATCCGCGCTTTAAGGCGGTGCAGGGACGTAAAAAAAGACGCTAGACGCGCGTTTCTCGCCAGCTTTCCAGGGAGCTTTTCTGTTTGCCATCGGCAGTAAAATTGTCGGTGGCAAGCCAGCCTTCAAAGGCGCTCGCCAGCGCCGGCCACTCTTTGTCGAGAATCGAAAACCAGTCGGTATCCCGGTTACGGCCTTTTATGACCAGCGCCTGGCGAAAACGGCCTTCAAACTGAAAGCCCAGACGCAGTGCCGCTTTGCGTGATGGTTCGTTCAGGCTGTTGCATTTCCATTCATATCGCCGGTAGCCCAGGGTATCGAACGCGTACCGCATCAGCAGATATTGCGCTTCTGTTGACATGGGTGTGCGGCTTAACAGCACGGAGAAGTGAACGTGTCCCACTTCCACAACGCCGTTTTTAGGATCGATCCGCATCAGGGCCAGCGTCCCGACAGGGGCCTGGGTCTGATTATCGATAACGGTAAAGTGCATCGGATCAGATAACTCACACACGCTTGCCACCCATTCGGCAAACTCAGCGGCCGTGGCATCGGGTTCACGCAGTAGCCACGTCCAGCTGCGGGTGTCTCCGGCCAGAGCATAGGCGGAGAACAGCGCCCCGGCATGCTCCACGCGCAGCGGTTCAAGCCGACAATAATGCCCCTGCAGTACCACCCGGGACGGATGAGGGCGAGGCTGCCAGTCGGTAAGGGCTTCGCCCACAGGTTGTCCAAACTCATTGAATGTCTTCATCTTTATTTCCGTGACGTTGAGAAGAGTTCCAGATTAGAAAATTACTGGTTCCTTAAAAAGAACCACTCAGCTATGTTTTGGTGGTACCACAAGGAGATGAGATGAACATACCGGGCGATGAACTTTATACCTTGCTCCATGCTGCGCTTAAAACGCGTGGGGAAGAGACGCTCCAGCGCGCGCTCTATCTCGCTTTGCGGGAGGCCATACTGGGCGGAAGGCTTCGGTCCGGCAGCCAGCTGTCCGGCTCGCGAACGCTGGCGCAGCAGCTTTCCGTTTCACGGAACACCGTCAATGCGGCGCTGGACCAGCTCACGCTCGAAGGCTATTTGCTGCGTAACCGTCAGGGGACGCGGGTGGCGCAATTCGCCCATCGTGCCAGCCCGCGGGTTCTGACCGATCCTGAGGTCAGGCTGGCAAAACGTGTCGTCCAACTGCCTGCGCCTGTGCAGCGCGACACCCCGGTGATGGCCTTTACGCCGGGAACGCCCGCCATCAACTATTTCCCCTTGCCGCTGTGGCGGAGATTGTACGATCGCGTCCTGCGGGAGGAGGGGAGCGCTCTGCTGGGCTATGGCGACCCGGCCGGTGAGCCGTCGCTGCGGGCAGCCATCGCCCGTCACCTTGCGCTTTCTCGCGGCATTGACTGCGACGCCAGCCAGATTGTGATAACCGAAGGGGCGCTGGAGGGCGTCAATCTGTGCACGATGCTGTTAAGCGAGCCGGGGGATGTCGCCTGGGTGGAAAATCCCGGCTACAGCGGAGCCAAAAGCGCCTTCGTCAAAACCGGCCTTGCGATGATCGGCATATTGGTGGATGACGAGGGAATGTGCTGGGAAGGGCTGCATGCGCCTTCACCTGCGCTCGTTTTCACTTCGCCGTCGCATCAGTTTCCTTACGGGAGCGTGCTCAGCGCGCGGCGGCGTCTGGCGCTGCTGGAACTGGCCCGCCAGCACAAGGCGTGGATCATTGAGGACGATTACGACAGCGAGTTCCGCTATGTCGGCGAGCCCGTACCGGCGATGCTGGGCATGGTCAACAACGCGCCCGTTGTGTATCTGGGGACGTTCAGTAAAACGCTGTTTCCGTCGCTCCGAATGGGGTTCATGGTGTTACCGCCAGCGCTGGCGAAAGCGGCGCGTCCGGCCATCGGCTCGCTGCTGCGCGGCGGGCATCGCGCAGAACAGCGCACCCTGGCGCTGTTTATCGAGGAGGGGCACTATGCCCGTCATCTTGCCGCCATGCGTCGCCTGTATCGTAAGCGTTACCGCCAGCTGCGGGAGGTGCTGAGCGCAGAGCTTTATACTCCGCACCGTGTTCTTGCCGGTGAAGGGGGAATGCACCTGACATTGGCGATTGACGGTATCGACGACCAGCGGCTGGTGGAGAAAGCGAGGGCATTTCAGCTGGCACCCGCTGCGCTGAGCGGCTATTACCTGGAGACGAAGCAGGGGCAAACCGGCCTGGTTTTAGGTTACGGCAACACCTCTGCTTCGCAGTTTGCGTCGGGTATCCGACGCCTGCAGGCGTTAATTACGCAGCAGCAGGACGGGAAAGGGTAAAAACATCATAAAAAGAGAGCTGGCCTTTCGTTGCGACCATTTTCTGCAGCTTCTCTTTGTGCACGGTTTCGACAGCCGGAGAGTGCAGGATGCTGTCGATAAGCTCATTTGGCACAAAACGCGTGTTGTACCATTCGCCGTTGTAGCAGACCCGGAAATCGAGGACGTCGATATCTTCGTAACGGTAGCGGGGATTCACGTCGAAAAAGAAAAAGGCGTTAAACACGACAAACAGCACCACCAGCAGCCAGACGGAGTCCACCAGCGTTTCGGACTTCAGCATGACAATCAGCGTTGCCAGCCAGGCGGCATACATGGCAACAAACAGCCCGGGATGTTTGCGGATAAAGCTAATGCTAAAGCGCGGGCGATTGTCTCGCTTTTCGCGGTGGTTAAGATCGTCGATGGTAGCGGTAAGCAGGCGCTGTATCTCGGTCATTTTTGGCCTTTTGAGTGTTGACAATACAGGGTATCTGCCAATTTTAGGGGAGCCATCCGGCTGAAAAAAGTAACAGTCGGGCGCTAAAAGACCATAACAGTTGGCTCCCCGGAGCGTTACAGCGTTTTAATGATTTTCGCTGGGTTACCGCCCACGACGACGTTAGCCGGCACGTCTTTCGTCACGACGGCACCGGAAGCCACAACCACATTATCCCCGATGGTGACGCCTGGGTTAATGACCGCACGTCCACCAATCCAGACATTATTGCCAATGGTGACGGGCTTACCAAACTCCACTCCGCTGTTACGTTCTTGCGCATCCAGCGGATGGGTGGCCGTATAAATATGAACGCCCGGCGCGAGCATGCAGTTGTCGCCAATATGTACAGGGCAGACATCCAGCATTACGCAATCGAAGTTGGCGTAAAAGTCTTTGCCCAGATAAATGTTATATCCATAGTCACAGCGGAAGCTCGGCTCAATATACGCCCCTTCGCTTTGTCCCAGCAGTTCCGCCAGAATGTTCTGGCGTTCTGTTTTTTCGTCAGGCGCGGTGTGGTTATAGCGGTGAAGCAGATGGCGCGCCCGAAGCCGATCGGCGCGTAACGTCTCATCACCAGGGCGGTAATGTTCACCTGAAATCATCTTCTGTTTTTCTATGCTCATCGGAAACCTCTCTGGATGTTATTCCTGAAGGGTAATCGCAACAGGCGTTAAGGGGAACGTTCCCGGAAGGCCGATGTGACCACAGTCACAACATTGTTGCTGATGAGCGCGTTTAACACGGAGACTTGGCTTTCGCGCAGGGAGCATAACGGGACAGGTGAATACAGCTTATAACGTGGCGTAGAAACTCTACAGACACACTTCAAAGATTAACGGACAAATTTCCATACAGAAGTAGGGATTTTGTCATACAGCTTATTCATCGTTAGCTCTGCAAGGCGATGGTCAGCGGCTGAATAAAATACCGCCAGTTCATTATCAGAAAGCTCGTATTTATTCTTTTCAATGACGCGTTCAAGGGTGTCAATTGACTGACAACGTCGTAAGCGCATCAAATAATCGATTTTTGTGAGTGGTTTATCAGACATAAATTCACCTTAGTAATTGTAATAATTTTAACAGGAAAGACTAACCGGGTTAGCTCTGCTCACGTTGACGAAACAGCGGAATAGCCGGTTTCCCGATTTACGCCATTTTTGCAAATCCTGAGTGTTAATGCCGTAACTGCTGAACAACATAAAGGTGTCGTCCAGGTATTCATCAATTTGCTCAATGAGCTTATTATCTTCATTGTACTTAATTTTATAATTAAGTGCGAAGGTAGCGATATGCTCTATCAGCTCATTCAACTGTAAATTGATGGCAGACGTTGGGTCATTTACCCAGCCATGGTTGCTTTCATCAAGATTGGCAAGGCAGTCATGGTACAAGGATTCGCAGAGAAATTTCAACTGCGCGATATCATGCCTTTTTGGCGAGTACTCGTCCATAGCGCATCCCCTTCTGAGTGATTTCTTACTCACCGAACATCATTGTCGGGATGGATACATCTGACTTAGCTACATGAGCGCTGTGTTCCTGATAACCTAACTATAAGCCACTCCTTCCTGGATTTCACCGCGCTATTACGAAAAATTACAAATAAAACCGCAGGCTGCGAGCGTCTACGCAAATGTTCATCCGAAACTGAACTTTTTTATCAGGATTAACGATAGTTTTTTCGCTTCCTTACATTTCATTGGCTTAGCTTAGAGCCATAAGAAAAGTTCACATCCGGAGTTCCGTTTGTCTTAACTTTTAATTAGGAATATTCCTAACAACTTAAGCAAGGAAATAGATTTAAAAAAATCCTGAGTTCACCTATTAAGTTATCAGTTAATTATGATATGTCTGTTTAAGATGACAGAAAATAAATAGGACCTCAATAAGCTTATTTTATGATTTTTTCTGAAAATAAAAAGGCCGCAAATGCGGCCTTTTTATTATATGAAACCGGTATCAGTGAGGTTCTACCGAATGACTGTGCTCAACATCTTCATTCTTCCGGCTGAAGCGGCGGCGCACCACCACGAAGAACACCGGGACGAAGAAGATAGCCAGTACGGTCGCGGTGATCATACCGCCCATTACACCTGTACCGACCGCGTTCTGCGCACCGGAGCCTGCACCGGAGCTAATAACCAGCGGCATTACGCCGAGGATGAACGCCAGAGAGGTCATCAGGATTGGACGCAGACGCATACGCACCGCTTCCAGCGTCGCCTCAATAAGGCCTTTACCCTCTTTCTCCATCAGATCTTTGGCGAATTCAACGATAAGTATCGCGTTCTTCGCCGACAAGCCAATGGTTGTCAGCAGGCCTACCTGGAAGTACACGTCGTTGGTCAATCCACGGAACGTTGCCGCAAGCAGCGCACCAATAACCCCGAGTGGAACCACCAGCATAACGGAGAACGGAATTGACCAGCTCTCGTACAGCGCCGCCAGACACAGGAAGACCACAATCAGTGAAATGGCGTACAGGGCAGGGGCCTGGTTACCGGACAGACGTTCCTGATAGGACATACCGGTCCAGTCATAGCCGATACCCGCAGGCAGTTTGCTGGCCAACTCTTCCATCAGGTTCATGGCTTCACCGGTGCTTCGGCCCGGTGCGGCCTGACCCAGGATTTCCATCGACGGCAGACCGTTGTAACGTTCCAGACGCGGAGAGCCGTATTCCCAGTGTGACGTTGAGAAGGATGAGAACGGCACCATCTGACCGTTGCTGCCGCGAACGTACCAGTTGTTAATATCGTTCGGCAACATACGGTACTGCGCTTCGGACATGACGTACACTTTCTTCACGCGACCACGGTCGATGAAGTCGTTGACGTAGCTACCGCCCCAGGCCGCACCCAGCGTGGTATTGATGTCGCTGATGGACACGCCCAGCGCCTGCGCTTTTTCCTGATCGATGTTGATCTTATACTGCGGCGTATCTTCCAGTCCGTTTGGACGTACGCCGACCAGCAGGTCAGGGTGTTTAGCCACTTCGCCGAACAGCTGGTTACGCGCCTGCGTCAGTTTCTCGTGACCCAGACCGCCCTGGTCGATCAGCTGGAAGTCGAAGCCGGTCGCCGTACCCAGTTCAACAATCGCTGGCAGGTTAAAGGCGAAGACCATCGCATCTTTAATCTGCGAGAAGGTGCCCATGGCACGGCCCGTGATCGCTTCAACTTTATTCTCATCGCCCGGACGATCCGCCCAGTCTTTCAGAGAAACGAAGGCGATACCGGTGTTCTGACCACGACCCGCAAAGCCAAAGCCGTTAACCGCAAACACGGATTCAACGTTCGCTTTCTCTTTGGTGAGATAGTAGTCCGTCACTTCGTCCAGCACCTTCTGGGTTCGCTCTTGCGACGCCCCTGCCGGAAGCTGTGCCATCGTCAGGAACACGCCCTGGTCTTCATCTGGCAGGAACGAGCTTGGCAGACGAACGAACAGGAACGCCATCCCCACTACGATGATGATATAGAGCAGCAGATAACGACCGGTGCTGCGCAGGATATTGCCCACGCTGTCGGTGTAGTGGTGTGTGCTCTTATCAAACATGCGGTTAAACCAGCCGAAGAACCCTTTATGCTCGCCGTGACCGCCTTTCTGAACCGGCTTCAGCATGGTGGCACACAGCGCTGGCGTCAGGATCAACGCTACCAGTACCGATAGCGCCATCGCGGAGACGATGGTAATGGAGAACTGGCGGTAAATCGCACCCGTAGAGCCTCCGAAGAAGGCCATCGGGATAAATACCGCGGACAGCACCATCGCAATACCGACCAGTGCGCCCTGGATCTGGCCCATGGATTTACGGGTGGCTTCCTTCGGCGGCAGACCTTCTTCCGCCATCACGCGCTCGACGTTCTCTACTACTACGATGGCGTCATCCACCAGCAGGCCGATGGCGAGCACCATCCCGAACATCGTCAGGGTGTTTATCGAGAACCCAAAGGCTGCAAGGATGGCAAAGGTCCCCAGCAGAACGACCGGCACGGCGATGGTTGGGATCAGCGTCGCGCGGAAGTTTTGCAGGAACAGATACATCACCAGGAACACCAGGATGATCGCTTCTACCAGCGTTTTAACCACTTCGTGAATCGAAATTTTAACGAACGGGGTAGTGTCGTACGGATAAACGATTTTCAGGCCTGACGGGAAGAACGGTTCCATCTTCTTCAGTTCCGCACGGATTGCCGTCGCGGTGTCCAGGGCGTTCGCGCCTGTCGCCAGTTTGATACCCAGACCGGACGCCGGTTTACCGTTAAACTTCGCGATGATGTCGTAGTTCTCACCACCCAGCTCAACCCTGGCAACGTCGCGCAGACGAACCTGCGAACCGTCCTGGTTCACCTTCAGCAGAATTTTGCTGAACTCATCGGCGGAGGTCAGACGGGTTTGCGCGATGATGGACGCGTTAAGCTGCTGGCCTTTCACCGGCGGCGTACCGCCTAGCTGACCGGCTGCCACCTGGGCGTTCTGCGCTTTAATCGCGTTAATCACGTCAACCGGCGTCAGCTGGAAGTTGTTCAGTTTGTTCGGATCCATCCAGATACGCATCGCGTACTGGGAACCGAACAGCTGAACGTCACCCACACCGGACGTACGGCTGATGGCGTCCTTCATGTTGGCGCCCACGTAGTCGGAAATATCCTCCTGCGTCATGGTGCCGTTGGTGTTAATAACGCCGACAACCATCAGGAAGCTGCTGGACGATTTCTCGACGCTCACACCCTGCTGTTGCACTTCCTGCGGCAGAAGAGGCATTGCCAGCTGCAGTTTGTTTTGCACCTGAACCTGCGCAATGTCCGCATCCGTACCGGATTCAAAGGTCAGGGTGATCTGAACCGTACCGGTGGAGTCACTGTTTGAGGACATGTACATCAGGTTATCGATACCGTTCATGTTCTGTTCGATAACCTGAGTCACGGTATCCTGCACCGTTTTCGCATCAGCCCCCGGGTAGGTTGCGGAGATCGTTACCGCCGGTGGCGCAATCGTTGGATATTGCGCCACAGGCAGCTTCAGGATCGCAAGTCCCCCGGCCAGCATGATGATAATGGCGATCACCCACGCAAATATGGGGCGATCGATAAAGAAATTAGGCATGTCTTAACGGCTCCTGTTTAAGTTAAGACTTGGTTTGTTCTGACTGGCCAGCGGCCGAAGCTTGTTGTTTATCGTCAGATGTCACTTCCTGTGCTTTTACCTGCGCGCCAGGACGTACTTTTTGCAAACCAGTAACAATCACGCGATCGCCATCTTTCAGACCTTCCGTCACCAGCCATTTATCGCCAATCGCCTGCGTGGCGGTGATATTGCGCGTTTCGACTTTGTTATCTGCCCCAACAACCAATGCGCTCGCATCGCCGCGTGGCGTACGGGTCACACCCTGCTGTGGAACAAGAAGTGCGGTTGGATTCGTTCCTTCTTCCAGACGCGCGCGAACGAACATACCTGGCAGCAGATTTTTGTCAGGGTTCGGGAAAATCGCACGTAAGGTGATGGAACCGGTGGTCTGGTCGACCGTCACATCAGAGAATTCCAGAGTACCTTCCTGCGGGAACTTGATACCGTCGTTGGTAACCAGCTCCACTTTGGCTTTGCCGTTTTCCTGTTTCAGGGTGCCGTTAGCCAGCTCCTGTTTCAGGCGCAGGAAATCGTTGCTGGACTGCGTCACGTCAACGTAGATCGGATCAAGCTGCTGCACGGTAGCCAGCGCAGTGGTCTGCCCGTTCTGCACCAGCGCCCCTTCCGTCACGGAAGATTTACCAATACGACCGCTGATAGGGGAGGTCACTTTGGTATAGGCCAGGTTAATGCGTGCAGTTTCGACAGCCGCTTTGGCTGCTACCACGGCCGCGTTAGCCTGCTGGGCATCTGCCAGCGCGGTATCGTAATCCTGTTGGCTGATGTACTTCGTGCCGAGCAGTTTCTGGTAGCGGTTCAGCGTCAGCTGAGCGATTTTTGCCGCCGCTTGTGCTTTAGCCAGGTCACCTTTTGCGCTTTCATAAGAAGCCTGATAGGTCGCGGGATCAATCTGATACAGAGACTCACCGGCCTTCACATCGCCGCCTTCGGTAAAGTTACGTTTCAGGATAATGCCGCTAACCTGAGGACGCACTTCCGCAATGCGGTAAGCGTTTGTACGGCCTGGTAATTCTGTGGTGATCTGCAGAGGTTCAGATTTGAGTGTCACAACGCCGACTTCTGGCGCCTGCTGAGCTCCTTGTTGAGCCGGTTTGTCGTCACATCCTGTAAGCGCTAAGCTGCCTGAGAGCATCAGAACGACCGCCAGAGGCGTTAACCCTCTGTTTTTGTTCATATGTAAACCTCGAGTGTCCGATTTCAAATTGATCAAGGGTCCTGAGTCTAAAAACCCATTGCTGCGTTTATATTATCGTCATGCTATGGTACATACATTCACAAATGTATGTAAATCTGACTCCTGTAAATTCACCCACCTATGGCACGAAAAACTAAACAACAAGCGCTGGAAACCCGACAACACATTCTGGATGTGGCAATACGTTTGTTCTCTCAGCAGGGTGTTTCTTCTACCTCGCTGGCGCAAATTGCTCAGGCTGCCGGTGTGACGCGGGGAGCGATTTACTGGCATTTTAAAGACAAGTCAGATCTGTTCAGTGAAATCTGGGAGCTTTCAGAGTCCAGCATTAGCGATCTCGAGAGTGAGTATCGGGCAAAATTCCCTGACGATCCACTCTCAGTATTAAGAGAAATATTAGTATATATCCTTGAAGCAACGGTAGTTGAAGAGCGTCGCAGATTAATGATGGAAATTATCTTTCATAAATGTGAGTTCGTGGGCGAGATGGCGGTGGTGCAACAAGCGCAGCGCAGTCTCAGCCTGGAGAGCTACGATCGTATCGAACAGAACCTGAACCTGTGTATGCAGGCAAAGCTGTTACCGGCCAATTTACTCACCCGCCGGGCAGCCATCCTGATGCGCAGCTACATTTCAGGTCTAATGGAAAACTGGCTTTTTGCGCCGCAATCCTTTGACCTCAAAGAGGAAGCCCGCAGCTACGTGGCGATTTTACTGGAAATGCTACAGCTCTGCCCGACGCTGCGCAGCGACGCGCCTTCGCTCACGGCCTGAGCCCTTCCAGGATTTATCTCAGAGGCTTACGTTCTCGCTATTCTGCTTCCGACGAGCGTGATATTCTTCACGCCGGACTATTTTCGGTCATCTGCTGACATCATTCACAACTATGCTGCCCATCAATCGCTCGCAACATCCTGTATTTGCATTGCTCTTTGCTATGCTGTTTTTCTTCTCCACCGCGCCGCTTTCCTGGGCCCGCGCAGACAACAGCACTGATATTCCCTCGCGCAGTGAAATTCAGTCGCAGCTCGACACCCTGAACAAACAAAAAGAGCTCTCTCCTCAGGAGAAACTCACCCAGCAGGATCTGACGGAAACGCTGGAAAACATTGATAAGATTGAGCGCGTTAAAGCTGAAACCACCCAGCTTCGTCAGAAGGTGGCGCAGGCGCCGGAGAACATGCGTAAGGCCACGGAAGCGCTGAGCGCGCTGAGCGACGTCGATAACGACGATGAAACGCGCAAAACGCTCTCCACGCTCTCCTTACGCCAGCTGGAATCGCGCGTCGCGCAATTGCTCGACGATCTGCAAACCGCACAGTCTGACCTCGCGACCTACAACAGTCAGCTCGTCTCCCTGCAAACCCAGCCCGAGCGCGTGCAAAACGCGATGTACGCCGCGTCTCAGCAGCTGCAGCAGATCCGCAACCGCCTGAACGGCACGACGGTAGGGGAGGGCACGCTGCGCCCGACCCAGCAAACCCTGCTGCTGGTTCAGCAGTCGCTGCTCAATGCGCAAATCGAACAGCAGCGTAAAAGCCTGGAAGGGAATACGGTGCTGCAGGACACGCTCCAGAAACAGCGTGATTACGTGACGGCGAATATTAATCGTCTGGAGCATCAGCTTCAGCTGTTGCAGGAGGCGGTAAACAGCAAACGCCTGACCCTGACGGAAAAAACCGCTCAGGAAGCCGTCTCGCCGGACGAAACTGCCCGCATTCAGGCCAACCCGCTGGTGAAGCAGGAGCTTGAGGCTAACCACCAGCTCAGCCAGCGCCTGATACTGGCGACGGAAAGCGGCAACTCGCTGGTTCAG
Source organism: Enterobacter cloacae complex sp. P47BA (assembly GCF_014930485.1). NCBI lineage: Bacteria > Pseudomonadati > Pseudomonadota > Gammaproteobacteria > Enterobacterales > Enterobacteriaceae > Enterobacter > Enterobacter cloacae complex sp. P47BA. The sequence goes on from NZ_JADBRF010000004.1 coordinate 23,953, forward strand.
CAAAATATTAAAGTGAAGAACTGGCTGGATCGCGCGCTGCAGGCGGAGCGCAACATCAAAGAGCAGATCGCGGTTCTGAAGGGCAGCCTCCTGCTGTCGCGTATTCTCTACCAGCAGCAGCAGACGCTGCCGTCTGCCGACGAACTGGAGGACATGACCAACCGCATTGCGGATTTACGTCTGGAGCAGTTTGACGTCAACCAGCAGCGCGATGCCCTTTTCCAGAGTGATGCTTTCGTCGCCAAAATCGAAGAGGGGCACTCCAGTGACGTAAATCCGGAAGTGCATGACGCGCTGCTCCAGGTGGTGGATATGCGCCGTGAACTGCTGGACCAGCTCAATAAACAGCTGGGCAACCAGCTGATGATGGCAATTAACCTGCAGATTAACCAGCAGCAGCTGGTCAGCGTGTCAAAAAGCCTGCAGGAGATTTTGACGCAGCAGATTTTCTGGGTGAACAGCAACAAGCCGATGGACTGGGACTGGATTAAGTCCTTCCCGGAGACGCTGAAAACGCAGATTAAGAGCATGAAAATCACCGTGAACTGGGAGAAAGCCTGGCCTGCGGTAATGATTGCTTTCCTGGCGGGCTTACCGCTGCTGCTGATTGCCGGTCTGATCCGCTGGCGTTTGAAATGGCTGAAACAGTACCAGGCGAAGCTGGCCTCGGAAGTGGGGCAACTGCGTAACGACAGCCAGCTCCATACGCCAAAAGCGATTCTGATAGATCTCATTCGCGCGCTGCCGGTGTGCCTGATTATTCTGGCCGTGGGCCTGATCCTGCTCACGATGCAGCTTAACGTCAGCGATCTGCTCTGGGCGTTCAGTAAAAAACTGGCGCTGTTCTGGCTGGTATTTGGCGTGTGCTGGAAGGTGCTCGAAAAAGACGGCGTGGCGGTGCGTCACTTCAACATGCCTGCGCAGCTGACCAGCCACTGGCGTCGCCAGATTGTGCGCGTCAGCCTGGCGCTCCTGCCGCTGCACTTCTGGTCGGTAGTCTCCGAGCTTTCCCCGCTGCATCTGATGGATGATGTGCTGGGTCAACTGGTCATTCTGCTCAACCTGCTGCTGATTGCGATCCTGATGTGGCCGATGTGCCGCGACAGCTGGCGTGATAAAGAGTCCCACAATATCCGTCTGGCCACCGTGACGGTGCTGGCGATCATTCCGCTGGCGCTGATGGTGCTTACGGCAACGGGCTACTTCTACACCACGCTGCGCCTGTCCGGGCGCTGGATCGAGACGGTCTATCTGGTGATCGTCTGGAACCTGCTCTATCAGACCGTGCTGCGCGGCTTAAGCGTCGCGGCCCGCCGCATTGCTTACCGTCGTGCCATTGCGCGTCGTCAGCATCAGGTGAAAGAGGGGGCTGAAGGCGCGGAGCCGCAGGAAGAGCCGACCATCGCGCTGGAGCAGGTTAACCAGCAGACGCTGCGTATCACCATGCTGGTGATGATCGCGCTGTTTGCGGTGATGTTCTGGGCGATCTGGTCTGATTTAATTACCGTCTTCGCTTATCTCGACAGTATTACCCTCTGGCAGTACAACGGTACCGAAGCCGGCGCGGCGGTGATGAAAAGCGTCACCATGGGCAGCCTGCTGTTTGCGCTGGTGTCGTCGGTGGTGGCCTGGGCGCTGATTCGTAACCTGCCGGGTCTGCTGGAAGTGCTGGTGCTCTCAAGGCTGAACCTGCGCCAGGGGGCGTCTTACGCCATCACCACCATCCTGAATTACGTCATCATTATCGTCGGGGCGATGACGGTATTCGGCTCGCTGGGCGTCTCGTGGGATAAACTGCAGTGGCTGGCGGCGGCCCTCTCGGTCGGTCTTGGTTTTGGCCTGCAGGAGATCTTCGGTAACTTTGTCTCCGGCCTGATTATCCTCTTCGAACGTCCGGTGCGTATCGGCGATACCGTCACCATCGGTACGTTCTCCGGGACCGTCAGCAAGATCCGAATTCGTGCGACCACCATCACTGACTTCGATCGTAAAGAGGTGATCATCCCGAACAAAGCGTTCGTGACCGAGCGTCTGATCAACTGGTCGCTCTCGGATACCACCACGCGCGTGGTGATTCGCCTCGGCGTGGCCTACGGTTCCGATCTGGATAAAGTGAAAGAGGTATTGCTTAAAGCCGCTAAATCGCATCCAAAAGTCATGCACGATCCTGCGCCAGACGTCTTCTTCACCACCTTCGGGCCAAGCACGCTGGATCACGAGCTGCGTTTATACGTGCGTGAACTGCGCGATCGCAGCTACACAGTTGATGAACTGAACCGCGCGATCGACCGCCTGTGCCGTGAAAACAACATTAACATCGCCTTCAACCAGCTTGAGGTTCACCTGCATAATGAGAAAGGTGATGAGCATACGGAAGTGAAGCGCGACATTAAGGGCGACGACCCGACTCCGGCTTAATCTATTTTCCCTCTCCCACAGGGAGAGGGTTAGGGGGAGGGGGAAGTTTCCCCTCAAAATCCCGCCGCACAATCTCCAGCGCTTTAAGCACCGTCTCGGCCGGGATCTCATGATTCTCCAGCAGCATAATTAAATCGACGGCCAGCTTGACCTCGTCGGGTGCATTTTCCAGTGACATAGATGTGGCTCCAGTTAACGGGTCAGGCGTGCAATCACGCGTTCAATCTCATCCAGCGCCTGACGGCAGCGGACGATGCGGCCTTCCAGCGCGCTAATCTCGCGCATCAATAGCTGCTGCTCTTCCAGCGTTTCGCTGTTGTTCAGGCGGGCTTCGCGCTCGCGCTTCATCTCAAACAGACGCCGCTCAAACTCCTGATTCTCCAGCCGCTTGCGCTGCCATTTTCCCAGCCCAGGTGAGGCGCTGTCCCACGCCCGTAGCGGCCAGGCGGCGATTTCGCGGTGCAGGGCGGTGATCTGCTCGGTAAGATGCTCCGCAAGCCACACCACCTGTTCCTGCTGTTCACTCTCAACCGCGTGGCGAAGCTCATCGAGGTTGGTCTGCATCTCAGCAAGGTAATCCTGAATGACGGTGCTGCGGGTGCGGAAAAGCTGCCGGTCAAAGCGCGGTTTCAGCGTGGCGTGTCCCATCAGCGGCGTGGCCTGCGCCCGCAGAGCGATCAGCTGATTTTGCAGCTTCTCAAGAAGCAGTGCTGTTTTCAATGCGCTCTCCAGTGGTAAAGTAGCCGTTCAGTTTGATAACGATTCGCATTATGCAGCGTACTATTTTAATCATCATTGGCTGGCTCGCGGTAGTGCTGGGTACGCTGGGCATCGTATTGCCCTTGCTGCCGACCACCCCGTTTATCCTGCTGGCCGCCTGGTGCTTCGCCCGCTCGTCGCCGCGTTTTCACCACTGGCTGCTGTACCGCTCGTGGTTTGGCGGCTACCTGCGGCACTGGCAAAAACACCGGGCCATGCCGCCCGGGGCCAAGCCGCGCGCCATTGCCTTTATCCTGATCACCTTCGCCATTTCGTTATGGCTGGTGAACATGATGTGGGCGCGTATTCTGCTGCTGGCGATCCTGGCCTGCCTGCTGATCTTCATGTGGCGGATCCCCGTGGTTGATGAAAAGCAACAAAAGCACTGAAGCCTCATCATGGCGGTTGCAATTATGGCGCGCAGCCAGTAAATTCGACCGTTTTCGAGCACAGGTGCGCCTGGTCAAAGGTTAAACAACTGTTACTTTGACCGACTCGTCGCGCGCCGTGAGTAACACTGTTTCATTTAGGCACAAACCGATGACCGCAACTGCACAGCAGCTTGAATATCTGAAAAATAGCATCAAAAGCATCCAGGACTATCCAAAGCCTGGCATTCTTTTCCGTGATGTCACCAGCTTGCTGGAAGACCCGAAAGCGTACGCGCTCAGCATTGAACTGCTGGTCGAACGATATAAAAACGCCGGGATCACCAAAGTAGTAGGTACCGAAGCCCGCGGCTTCCTGTTTGGCGCACCGGTTGCGCTGGCGATGGGCGTGGGTTTTGTGCCGGTGCGTAAGCCGCGCAAACTGCCGCGTGAAACCATCGCCGAGAGCTACGAGCTGGAGTACGGCACCGATCAGCTGGAGATCCACGTTGACGCGATCAAGCCCGGCGACAAAGTGCTGGTGGTGGACGATCTGCTGGCAACCGGCGGCACTATCGAAGCGACCGTCAAGCTGATCCGCCGTCTGGGTGGTGAAGTGACCGACGCGGCCTTCATCATCAACCTGTTCGATCTTGGCGGTGAACAGCGCCTGGAAAAACAGGGCATTACCAGCTACAGCCTGGTGCCTTTCCCGGGTCATTAATCCCGGTTTTCACAACCTCGCTCAATGGGTGAGGTTGTGATAGCATTCCCCTCCATAAATTCACCTTCCAGCGTTGCAGAGCCTGCCCATGAGTTATCAGGTGTTAGCCCGTAAATGGCGACCTCAAACCTTTGCTGACGTTGTCGGTCAGGAACATGTGCTGACGGCCCTGGCGAACGGCTTGTCGCTAGGTCGCATCCATCACGCCTATCTTTTTTCCGGCACCCGCGGCGTCGGTAAGACCTCTATTGCCCGTCTGCTGGCGAAAGGTCTGAACTGCGAAACCGGGATCACCGCCACCCCGTGCGGCGTGTGTGACAACTGCCGCGAGATCGAGCAGGGGCGTTTTGTCGATCTGATCGAGATCGACGCCGCCTCGCGCACCAAGGTGGAAGACACCCGCGATCTGCTCGACAACGTGCAGTACGCCCCGGCGCGCGGCCGCTTCAAGGTCTACCTGATCGATGAAGTGCACATGCTGTCGCGCCACAGCTTTAACGCCCTGCTGAAAACGCTGGAAGAGCCGCCCGCGCACGTTAAATTCCTGCTGGCGACCACCGATCCGCAAAAGCTGCCGGTTACCATCCTGTCGCGCTGCCTGCAGTTCCACCTGAAGGCGCTGGACGTTGAGCAGATCCGCGCGCAGCTTGAGCATATCCTTGATGAAGAGAATATCGTTCACGAGCCGCGCGCCCTGCAGCTGCTGGCCCGCGCGGCTGACGGCAGCCTGCGTGATGCGCTAAGCCTGACCGACCAGGCGATCGCCAGCGGTGACGGCAAGCTCTCGACCGAAGCGGTCAGCACCATGCTCGGCACGCTGGATGACGATCAGGCGCTGTCGCTCATCGAAGCGATGATTGCCGCCAACGGCGAGCGCGTGATGTCGCTGGTCAACGCGGCCGCTGCCCGCGGTATTGAGTGGGAAGCGCTGCTGGTCGAGATGCTCAGCCTGCTGCACCGCGTGGCGATGCTGCAGCTGTCTCCGTCGGCCATCGGTGCGGATATGGCCGCCATTGAACAGCGGATGCGTGAACTTGCCCGCACCGTGCCGCCTGCCGACGTGCAGCTGTATTACCAGACGCTGCTGATTGGCCGCAAAGAGTTACCGTTCGCGCCGGACCCCAGGATGGGCGTCGAAATGACGCTGCTGCGCGCGCTGGCGTTCCATCCGCGCATGCCGTTGCCGGAACCGGAAGCGCCGCGGCAGTCTTTTGCCCCGGTCGCCCCTACGGCGGTGATGTCACCGCAGCAGGTGCCACCGCAGCCGACGCCGCCGCCACAGCAAAACGTGCCGCTGTCGGATGCCACCAGTTCGGTGCTTGCCGCACGCAGCCAGCTGCAGCGTGCGCAGGGAGTAACCAAACCAAAAAAGAGTGAACCGGCAGCGCCAGGAAGAGCGCGGCCGGTGAACAACGCCGCGCTTGAACGACTGGCCTCGGTAACGGAGCGCGTACAGTCGCGTCCGGCACCGTCCGCGCTCGAGCAGAAAGCCCCGGTGAAAGAAGAGGCTTACCGCTGGAAGGCGACCACCGTTGTTGAAACGGTCAAGGAAGTGGTCGCCACGCCGAAAGCGCTGAAAAAGGCGCTGGAGCATGAAAAAACGCCTGAGCTTTCCGCGAAGCTCGCCGAAGAGTCCATCGCGCGCGACGCCTGGGCCGCTGAGGTCAGCAAACTCCAGCTACCGAAGCTGGTGGAGCAGGTCGCGCTGAACGCCTGGAAAGAGCAGGACGGCAATCAGGTGCGTCTGCACCTGCGTCCGGGCCAGCGGCACCTCAATTCCCCTGGCGCGCAAAAGGCGCTGGCCGAGGCGCTTGCTGCTTTACAGGGTTCACCGGTTGAATTGACTATCATTGAAGATGATAATCCGGCAGTGAAAACGCCGCTTGAGTGGCGCCAGGCCATTTATGAAGAGAAGCTCGCGCAGGCGCGCGAGGCAATTATTGCGGATAACAACATTCAGACCCTGCGCCGGTTCTTCGACGCCGATCTGGATGAAGAGAGTATTCGCCCCATTTGATCGTGAGTCTGACTTACGGTTGTAATCCTTAAACGTGAAAGAAGAGAGAAGCCTATGTTTGGTGGAAAAGGCGGTCTGGGTGGCCTGATGAAGCAGGCTCAGCAGATGCAGGAAAAAATGCAGAAGATGCAGGAAGAGATCGCTCAGCTGGAAGTCACGGGTGAATCCGGTGCCGGTCTGGTCAAGGTGACCATTAACGGTGCGCACAACTGCCGTCGCGTTGAAATCGACCCGAGCCTGCTCGAAGACGACAAAGAGATGCTGGAAGATCTGGTTGCAGCCGCGTTTAACGATGCCGCTCGCCGTATCGACGAAACCCAGAAAGAGAAAATGGCCTCTGTTTCCAGCGGTATGCAGCTGCCGCCGGGCTTTAAGATGCCGTTCTGATGCAAACCAGTCCGCTGCTCACGCAGTTAATGGAAGCACTGCGCTGCCTGCCGGGCGTTGGCCCGAAGTCGGCGCAGCGCATGGCGTTTACGCTATTGCAGCGCGACCGCAGCGGCGGGATGCGCCTGGCGCAGGCTCTGACCCGCGCCATGTCAGAAATTGGTCACTGTGCGGATTGCCGCACCTTTACCGAGCAGGACGTGTGTAACATCTGTACGAACCCGCGTCGTCAGGAGAACGGCCAGATTTGCGTGGTGGAGAGTCCGGCGGACATCTACGCCATCGAACAAACCGGGCAGTTTTCCGGCCGCTATTTCGTGCTGATGGGGCACCTCTCCCCGCTGGACGGCATTGGCCCGGACGATATCGGTCTTGACCGCCTTGAACAGCGTCTTGAGTCCGAAACCATCAAAGAGGTGATCCTCGCCACCAACCCCACGGTGGAAGGGGAGGCAACCGCCAACTACATCGCCGAGCTGTGCGCGCAGTACGGCGTTGACGCCAGCCGCATCGCCCACGGCGTGCCGGTCGGCGGCGAGCTGGAAATGGTCGACGGCACCACGCTGTCGCACTCTCTGGCCGGACGTCACAAGATTATTTTCTGACCAAACGGAGGCCGCGCGCGCGGCCTCCGCTTGAAAATTTCCCCCCGTATCCCCATCTCTCACTCAACGTTTTAAAACCCCATTAAATGGCATTGTTGAGGTCGACATAGATGAAAGGACAAGAAACCCGTGGTTTCCAGTCAGAAGTAAAACAGCTTCTGCACCTGATGATCCATTCCCTGTATTCCAACAAAGAAATTTTCCTGCGTGAGCTGATTTCCAACGCCTCCGATGCGGCGGACAAGCTGCGCTTCCGCGCGCTGTCTAACCCGGATCTGTACGAAGGCGACGGCGAGCTGCGCGTGCGCGTCTCTTTCAACAAAGAGAACCGCACCCTGACGATTGCCGATAACGGCATCGGGATGAACCGCGACGAGGTCATCGACCACCTCGGGACCATCGCGAAATCCGGCACCAAAGCGTTTCTGGAGTCCATGGGCTCTGACCAGGCGAAAGACAGCCAGCTGATTGGCCAGTTCGGCGTAGGCTTCTACTCGGCGTTCATCGTGGCGGACAAAGTCACCGTGCGCACCCGCGCGGCGGGCGACAGCGCCGAGAACGGCGTGCTGTGGGAATCCAAAGGGGAAGGCGAATACACCGTTGATGACATCACCAAAGCGGATCGCGGCACCGAAATCACCCTCCACCTGCGCGAAGGCGAAGATGATTTCCTGAACGACTGGCGCGTACGCTCCATCATCAGCAAATATTCCGACCACATCGCGCTGCCGGTAGAGATTGAAAAACAGGAAGAGAAAGACGGTGAAACCGTTGTTTCCTGGGAGAAAATCAACAAGGCGCAGGCGCTGTGGACGCGTAACAAGGCTGAAATCAAAGACGACGAGTACAACGAGTTTTATAAGCACATCGCTCACGACTTTACCGACCCGCTGACCTGGAGCCACAATCGCGTGGAAGGGAAGCAGGAGTACACCAGCCTGCTGTATATCCCGGCACAGGCACCGTGGGACATGTGGAACCGCGATCACAAGCACGGCCTGAAGCTGTACGTGCAGCGCGTCTTCATCATGGACGACGCCGAGCAGTTCATGCCGAACTACCTGCGCTTTGTTCGTGGCCTGATAGACTCCAACGATCTGCCGCTGAACGTCTCCCGTGAAATCCTCCAGGACAGCACCGTTACCCGTAATCTGCGTAACGCCCTGACCAAACGTGCGTTGCAGATGCTGGAAAAACTGGCGAAAGACGACGCGGAAAAATACCAGACCTTCTGGAAACAGTTCGGCCTGGTGCTGAAAGAAGGCCCGGCTGAAGACATGGCGAACGTTGAAACCATCGCCAAACTGCTGCGCTTCGCCTCTACGCACACTGACTCCTCCGCCCAGACCGTGTCGCTGGAAGAGTACGTCTCCCGCATGAAGGAAGGGCAGGAGAAGATCTACTACATCACCGCCGACAGCTATGCGGCAGCGAAGAGCAGCCCGCACCTGGAGCTGCTGCGTAAGAAAGGTATCGAAGTGCTGCTGCTTTCTGACCGCATCGACGAGTGGATGATGAACTACCTGACCGAGTTCGACGGTAAGGCGTTCCAGTCCGTTGCCAAAGCCGACGAGTCCATCGACAAGCTGGCGGATGAAGTGGACGAAAGCGCGAAAGAAGCCGAGAAGGCGCTGGAGCCGTTCGTTGAGCGTGTCAAAACCCTGCTGGGCGACCGCGTGAAAGAGGTGCGCTTTACGCACCGTCTGACCGATACTCCGGCGATTGTCACCACCGATGCGGACGAAATGAGCACCCAGATGGCGAAGCTGTTCGCCGCGGCGGGCCAGGCGGTACCGGAAGTGAAATATATCTTTGAGCTTAATCCGGATCATCCGCTGGTGAAACGCGCGGCGGATACCCAGGATGAAGCTCGCTTTGCCGAGTGGGTTGAACTGCTGCTGGATCAGTCCCTGCTGGCCGAGCGCGGCACCCTGGAAGATCCTAACCTGTTCATTAAACGTGTGAATGCGCTGCTGCTGGCGTAACTGACCACGTCTCCCCTGGTCTTCTCCCTCTCCCCGTGGGAGAGGGCCGGGGTGAGGGCACCAGACCGCACTCTCCCAAATTATCTCCCCCCATTAACCGTTTCAGCCTTCCCGCCTTCCTTGAGCCACGCCCGTTCTGGTGGTATTGTTTAGCGCTTTTGAAAAATTGAAACGACATTTGAGGGGATTTTCGCAATGCGTATTATTCTGCTTGGCGCTCCGGGCGCGGGTAAAGGAACTCAGGCTCAGTTCATCATGGAGAAATACGGTATTCCGCAAATCTCCACCGGTGACATGCTGCGCGCCGCTGTAAAATCTGGCTCCGAGCTGGGTAAACAAGCGAAAGACATCATGGACGCAGGCAAGCTGGTAACCGACGAGCTGGTTATCGCGCTGGTTAAAGAGCGCATTGCGCAGGAAGACTGCTGTAACGGTTTCCTGCTGGACGGCTTCCCACGCACCATTCCTCAGGCTGACGCCATGAAAGAAGCGGGCATCAACGTGGACTACGTGCTGGAGTTCGACGTACCGGACGAGCTGATCGTTGACCGTATCGTTGGCCGTCGCGTGCACGCTGCCTCTGGCCGCGTTTACCACATCAAATTCAACCCGCCTAAGGTTGAAGGCAAAGACGACGTGACCGGCGAAGAGCTGACCACCCGTAAAGACGATCAGGAAGAGACCGTGCGTAAACGCCTGGTGGAATACCATCAGATGACCGCGCCGCTGATTGGCTACTACACCAAAGAAGCGCAGGCGGGTAACACCAAATACGCCAAAGTTGACGGCACCAAAGCCGTGGCTGACGTACGTGCAGAGCTGGAAAAAATCCTCGGCTAATCACGCGCCTCTCACCCGGGCTTCCGGGTGAGAAATATTCTCATCTTACCTATTACAGCAATGGGTTTCGTTTAAACGCATTTCCGCTACAATTGACAACCTATCAAATGGTTAAGAGGCGTGAATGAGTCAGGCGAAAACCGGCATCCTGCTTGCCAATCTGGGCACCCCAGAAGCACCCACTCCAGCGGCGGTAAAACGCTACCTGCGACAATTTTTAAGCGACACGCGCGTCGTGGATTTTCCGAGACTGCTGTGGTGGCCGCTGCTGCGTGGCGTCATTCTGCCGATTCGCTCTCCGCGCGTCGCCAAACTTTATCAGTCCGTCTGGATGGAGGAGGGCTCGCCGCTGATGGTGTACAGCCGTCGTCAGGAAAAAGCGCTGGCCGCCCGTCTGCCGGATATGCCCGTCGCACTCGGCATGAGCTACGGTAAACCTTCGCTGGAAAGTGCCGTCGATGCGCTGCTGGCACAGGGCGTGGATCATATCGTCGTGCTGGCCTTGTATCCGCAGTACTCCTGCTCGACGGTGGCCGCCGTCTGGGACGAGCTGGCGCGTATTCTGAAGACGCGTCGCCGCATTCCGGGCGTGACCTTTATTCGCGATTATGCGGATAACGATCTCTACATTAAGGCGCTTGCCAACAGCGCCCGAGCATCGTTTGAAAAGCACGGCGAGCCGGATCTGCTGCTGCTCTCCTATCACGGTATTCCGCAGCGTTTCGCCAACGAAGGGGATGATTACCCCCAGCGCTGCCGCGATACCACCCGCGAGCTGGTCTCCGCCCTTGGCCTGCCGCCGGAGAAGGTGATGATGACCTTCCAGTCGCGCTTTGGCCGCGAGCCGTGGCTGACGCCGTACACCGATGAAACCCTCAAAATGCTCGGCGAGAAGGGCGTGAAGCACATTCAGGTGATGTCGCCGGGCTTCTCGGCGGACTGCCTTGAAACGCTGGAGGAGATCGCGGTGCAAAACCGGGAATTTTTCCTTGAGGCCGGCGGCGAAAAGTATGAGTACATTCCGGCGCTTAACGACTCACCTGAGCATATCGACATGATGGTCTCGTTGGTGACGAACAGCCGCTGATCGCACTCCGGGCCGGGTTTGTGCTACCATTCCCGGCCCATATTCTTCGTACAGTTCAGACCATGAAATTTCCCGGTAAACGCAAATCCAAACACTACTTTCCCGTCGATGCCCGCGATCCGCTCCTGCAGCAAATCCAGCCTGAAAATGAAACCAGCGCGGCCTGGGTTGTCGGTATCGACCAGACGCTGGTGGACATTGAAGCGAAAGTGGATGATGAGTTTGTCGCCCGTTACGGTCTGAGCGCCGGTCACTCGCTGGTGATTGAGGACGACGTTGCCGAAGCGCTGTACCAGGAGCTGGTGCGCGAAAATCTGATTACCCATCAGTTCGCTGGCGGCACCATCGGCAACACCATGCACAACTACTCGGTGCTGGCAGATGACCGCTCGGTGCTGCTCGGCGTGATGTGCAGCAATATCGAAATCGGTGGCTACGCCTACCGCTACCTGTGTAACACCTCCAGCCGCACCGATCTTAACTATCTCCAGGGCGTAGACGGGCCGATTGGCCGCTGCTTTACGCTGATCGGCGAATCCGGCGAGCGTACCTTTGCCATCAGCCCGGGCCACATGAACAAGCTGCGCGCGGAAAGCATTCCCGAAGAGGTGATCGCGGGCGCGTCTGCGCTGGTGCTGACCTCCTACCTGGTGCGCTGCAAGCCGGGCGAGCCGATGCCTGAGGCGACCATGAAGGCGATTGAGTACGCGAAAAAGTACGACGTGCCCGTCGTTCTGACGCTGGGCACCAAATTCGTGATTGCCGATAACCCGGAGTGGTGGCAGACCTTCCTGAAAGAGCACGTCTCCATTCTGGCGATGAACGAAGAAGAGGCCGAGGCGCTGACCGGTGAAAGCGATCCGCTACTGGCGTCCGACAAAGCGCTGGACTGGGTGGATCTGGTGCTCTGCACCGCGGGTCCGGTTGGGCTGTATATGGCGGGGTTCACGGAAGAAGAGAGCAAGCGCAAAACCCAGCACCCGCTGCTGCCGGGGGCGATTGCGGAGTTCAACCAGTACGAGTTCAGCCGCGGCATGCGCCACAAAGACTGCGTGAATCCGCTGCGTATCTACTCCCACATTGCGCCGTATATGGGCGGGCCGGAGAAGATCATGAACACTAACGGCGCGGGCGACGGCGCGCTGGCCGCGCTGCTGCATGACATTACCGCGAACGCCTATCACAAAACTAACGTGCCGAACTCCAGCAAGCACAAGTTCAGCTGGCTGACCTATTCGTCGCTGGCGCAGGTGTGCAAGTACGCGAACCGCGTGAGCTACCAGGTGCTGAACCAGCATTCTCCACGCTTAACGCGTGGACTGCCGGAACGAGAAGACAGCCTCGAAGAGGCGTACTGGGACAGGTAAAAGCAAAACGGCAACCTGTGGTTGCCGTTTTTAGTATTTGTTCCCTCTCCCTGTGGAGAGGGCCAGGGTGAGGGCATCAGGCCGCAGCAAACTTACCCCGTAACCGCCTCTTCAACTGGCGGCTTCGTCAGCAGCGTCAGCATGGTGTTCGCAATCTCACGCTCGCCCATCACCACCTGATTCGCGCCGCGCTCGGTAATGTACTCCACCTCGTCGTCATAGTGCGCTCGGGCAATGATCTCAATACCGGGGCACTTCTCACGCGCGGAGGCCACAATCTCACCCGCTTCATAACCGTTTGGAATGGTCAGCAGCAGCCAGCGGGCGCAGTCCAGATGCGCCAGCTCCATGATCTCTTCGTTCGCCGCATTGCCCAGCACCGCACGAATCCCGCGCTCGCGAAGCTCATCCACGCGGGTGCGTGACGTCTCAATCACCACCAGCGGGATCCCCTGCGCCATCAGCTTCTCGCCGAGCAGGCTGCCGACGCGGCCAAAGCCCACCAGCAGGGCGTGATTACAAATATCCACCGGGATCTGCTTCTCTTCTTCCGTTGCCTCTTCCAGCGTCTGCTCTTCGAGGGTTTCGGTCTTCTCGAGGTATTTTTCCAGCAGGGCAAACAATACCGGGTTTAGCATGATGGAGAGGATTGCCCCCGCCAGCACCAGATTTTGCCCCGCCTGTGGCAGCAGGTTCAGGGCCATGCCCAGACCGGCCAGAATAAAGGCGAACTCGCCAATCTGCGCCAGGCTGGCGGCAATGGTCAGCGCCGTGCGCGGGGAGTGGCCGAACATTCGCACCAGGAAGAAAGCCGCGAGCGACTTACCAAAAATAATGATCGCCAGCGTGCCCAGCACGGCCAGCGGCTGCTGGATCAGCACCAGCGGATCGAACAGCATCCCGACGGAGACGAAGAACAGCACGGCAAACGCATCGCGCAGCGGCAGGGTATCGTGCGCCGCGCGGTGACTCAGCTCGGATTCGTTCAGCACCATCCCGGCGAAGAACGCCCCCAGGGCAAAGGAGACATCAAACAGCTCAACGGCGCCAAAGGCGATGCCCAGCGCCAGCGCAAGGACGGAGAGCGTAAACAGCTCGCGGGAGCCGGTCGCCGCGCTGCGGGACATGATCCACGGCACCAGACGGCGGCCCACCAGCATCATGATGGCGATAAAGGCCACCACCTTACCGATGGTGATGCTCATATCCAGCGCCAGCGAGGCGAAGCCGATGTTCTCTTTTTCCATCATCCCGGCGACGGCAGGCAGCAGCACCAGCGTCAACACCATCACCAGATCTTCTACAATCAGCCAGCCAATCGCGATTTGCCCGCGCTGGCTGTCTATCAACTGCCTCTCTTCAAGCGCGCGCAGCAGCACCACGGTACTGGCGGTGGAGAGGCACAGCCCAAAGACGATGCCGGTCATCAGCGACCAGCCCAGCACTGCCGAAAGCGCCATGCCCAGCAGCGTCGCCACCCCTATCTGGGCGATCGCTCCGGGTATGGCGATCGACTTTACCGCCATCAGGTCCTTCAGCGAAAAATGCAGACCGACGCCAAACATCAGCAGGATCACGCCCAGTTCCGCCAGCTCTGGCGCCAGTTTGGTATCCGCCACGAAGCCTGGCGTGAAAGGCCCCGCCAGTACACCCGCTAACAAATAGCCGACAAGAGGAGAAATACGCAGCTTATTGGCAATCATGCCAAGGATAAAAGCGAGCACAAGTCCACCAACAATGGTGGTAATAAGCGGTGTGGCGTGGTGCATTCCGTCTCCTTTCGTGGTGAGTGTTCCATTTTTGGCGTGAATACCAAAAAGCCAGGTAATAGTTTATGACAATTTTTGCCCTTATGTTTATGAATAATTGTTGAAGTTTGAATAAAACGGCAATATGCGATTAAAAAGGCGCATATTGATAAATTCAGAGTGGGGATGAAGAGGAAACCCTTATCGCATAAGGGGGAAGGGTAGCCAAAGCATAACTTTAGCTACCCGTAAATCACGCTTTATGACGATTATCAGGCAGGAATATGGTCAACATCCCAAGAAGCGGCAGGAAAGCGCAAATTTTGTAAACCAGGAAGATGCTGGTGTGATCCGCAACCATCCCTAATACGGCTGCGCCAAGGCCGCCCATCCCAAAGGCGAAACCGAAAAAGAGCCCGGAAACCATACCTATACGGCCCGGCAGCAGCTCCTGAGCATAGACCAGGATGGCGGAAAACGCGGAGGCGAGGATAAAACCGATTATCACGGTTAAAATCCCGGTCCATTCCAGACTTGCGTACGGCAAAATAAGGGTAAACGGCGCCACCCCGAGGATAGAGCCCCAAATGACATATTTACGGCCAATTTTATCCCCCACCGGCCCGCCAATCACCGTTCCTGCGGCCACCGCGAAGAGGAAAGCAAACAGGTGAAACTGCGCGTTTTGTACCGATAATCCGAATTTTTGCATCAGATAAAAGGTGTAATAGCTGCTGATGCTCGCCATATAGAAGTATTTGGAGAAAATCAGCACCAGCAGCACGGAAACCGCAAGAATGACCTTATTACGAGGCAGGGGATTGATAACCTTTGCTTTAGGTTTCCCTTTGTTCACGCGATGCTGGGCGGCGTACCAGCGGCTGATCTGTGCCAGCACGACAATGGCGAGCAGGGCGGCCAGCACAAACCAGGCCACATTGCCTTTGCCATACGGGGCGATAATCACCGCCGCCAGCAGCGGGCCGAGGGAGCTACCGAAGTTGCCCCCTACCTGGAAGAGTGACTGCGCCAGCCCGTGACGGCCACCGGAGGCCATACGCGCCACGCGGGACGATTCCGGATGGAAGACGGACGAGCCGGTTCCCACCAGCGCGGCGGCGAGCAGAACCGCTTCAAAACTGCCTGCCATGGCCAGCAGCACCAGCCCGCTTAAGGTAAAGCACATGCCTATCGGCAGCGACCACGGCATCGGGTATTTATCCGTCCAGTAACCCACCACCGGCTGCAGCAGCGACGAGGCCAGCTGGAAGGTCAGGGTGATCATCCCGATCTGTACGAAGGTTAACGAAAACTCAGACTGCAGCAGCGGGTAGATCGCCAGAATCAACGACTGGATCATGTCGTTGAGCAGGTGCGAGAGGCTGATTGCGCCTAAAACTTTAAAAGAGGTGCGCGACGCCGGCGCGCCCGGAGCGGGCTGGGTTGATTCACTCATTGCCATAAATACCACGTCAATTTGTTATTAGAGATGCAGGGAGTAATTATTATCCGACTAACATACTCGTCCGTGACATTTGAAGAAAGTCGCAATTCTGAAAACTTATTTGTCTATTCTTGTTAGTCACTGTAATTTTTGCCTTTGTCTATTGGTCAGGGAGAGAGAAGATGAAGTTAATGAAGCGGGGCGTCGCGCTGGCGCTTATTGCCGCATGGGGCCTGGCAAGCCTGCCCGCGCAGGCGTATGAAAAAGATAAAACCTATAAAATCACCATCCTGCATACCAACGATCATCACGGTCATTTCTGGCGCAGTGAATACGGCGAGTATGGTCTGTCGGCGCAAAAAACGCTGGTGGACGGCATTCGCAAAGAGGTGGCGGCCCAGGGCGGCAGCGTGTTGCTGCTGTCGGGCGGGGATATTAATACCGGCGTGCCGGAATCGGATTTACAGGATGCTGAACCCGATTTCCGCGGCATGAATTTAATCGGTTACGACGCGATGGCCGTCGGCAACCACGAGTTTGACAATCCGCTGAGCGTGCTGCGCCAGCAGGAAAAATGGTCCAAATTCCCGTTCCTCTCCGCCAATATTTACCAGAAAAGCACCGGCGAACGTCTGTTTAAACCGTGGGCGCTGTTTAAGCGTCAGGATCTCAAAATCGCGGTCATCGGCTTAACCACCGACGATACGGCAAAAATCGGTAACCCTGAGTTCTTCACCGATATCGAATTCCGCAAACCGGCAGACGAAGCGAAGCTGGTGATTCAGGAGCTGCAGCAGAATGAAAAGCCGGACGTGATTATCGCCACTACCCACATGGGACACTACGATAACGGCGAGCACGGCTCCAATGCGCCCGGCGACGTGGAGATGGCGCGCAGCCTGCCAGCGGGCTCGCTGGCGATGATTGTGGGCGGTCACTCGCAGGATCCGGTGTGCATGGCGTCGGAGAACAAAAAGCAGGTGGACTACGTGCCGGGCACGCCGTGTGCGCCAGATCGTCAGAACGGGATCTGGATTGTGCAGGCCCACGAGTGGGGTAAATACGTGGGTCGGGCGGACTTTGAGTTTCGTAACGGTGAGATGAAGCTGGTGCGCTATCAGCTTATCCCGGTGAACCTGAAGAAGAAAGTCACCTACCCGGACGGGAAAAGCGAGCGCGTACTTTACACGCCAGAGATTGCTGAAAACCAGCAGATGCTCTCCCTGCTGACGCCGTTCCAGAATAAAGGCAAGGCGCAGCTGGAGGTGAAAATCGGCACGCTGAACGGTCGTCTGGAAGGGGACCGCAGTAAAGTCCGCTTCGTGCAGACCAACATGGGCCATCTGGTGCTGGCGGCGCAGATGGCGCGCACGAATGCGGACTTCGGCGTGATGAGCGGCGGCGGCATTCGTGACTCCATCGAAGGCGGAAACATCACCTATAAAGACGTGCTGAAGGTGCAGCCGTTCGGCAACGTGGTGGTGTATGCGGATATGAGCGGGAAAGAGGTCGTTGACTACCTGACCGCCGTGGCGCAGATGAAGCCGGACTCGGGTGCCTATCCCCAGTTTGCCAACGTCAGCTTTGTGGCGAAGGACGGCAAGCTCAACGATCTGAAAATCAAAGGCGAGCCGGTAGACCCTGCGAAAACCTACCGTCTGGCGACGTTAAGCTTTAACGCTACCGGCGGCGACGGCTATCCCCACATCGATAATAAACCGGGCTACGTAAACACCGGTTTTATTGATGCGGAAGTGCTGAAGCAGTACATCGAGCAGAACTCGCCGATTGACGTGAATGCGTATGAGCCGAAAGGTGAGGTGAGCTGGCAGTAGTGTTGTGCGGCCTGATGCCCTCACTCCAACCCTCTCCCACCGGGAGAGGGCGCGAACACAAAAAACGGTAACGCCTGTTACCGTTTTGCTTTTACCTCGTAGTCGCCACCCGGCTTTTTTTACTCCCGGCGGGCAATATCCGCAAACTTCGCGTCCAGCATTTTCGCCAGATCGCCCGCGGCCAGTTCAATATCCAGCCCGCGTTTACCGCCCGAAATATAGATCGTCTCAAATTCCTGCGAAGGCGCATCGATCAGCGTCGGCAGGCGTTTTTTCTGTCCGAGCGGGCTGATCCCGCCCACCAGATAGCCCGTGGTGCGTTGCGCAACCATCGGGTCCGCCATATCGACCTTTTTCGCCCCCAGCGCTTTCGCTACCTTTTTGAGATCGAGCTGTCCGGCAACGGGCGTTACCGCCACGGCGAGGTGCTTCATATCGCCATTCACCGCGACCAGCAGCGTTTTATAGACCTGGTCAGCGTTCAGCCCCAGCTTGCGCACCACTTCATCACCAAAGTTGGTTTCGTTCGGATCATGATCGTAGGTATGGATCCGGAAAGAAATATTGTTTTTTTCGAGTAATTTAACGGCGGGAGTCATAGCTATCCTTCTTACGACAGACAATTCATGCAGCTAGCATACGCCTGACGTTTGTCTAAAAAATAGCACCATCTTGCGCAATAGTGTTGGCAGTGATGGTCACTTTGAGCGACAATCGGCTCAGCCGAAGGTCACTTCGGTATAATAAAAACGATGAAATTCCTCTTTGACGGGCCAATAGAAATATTGGCCATTTTTTTATTTCAACAGCGACGGCAAATTCCCTTCGCCGTATAAATGCAGCGCCCCGACCGCGACCACGTACTCCCCCGCAGGTAAAGCATGCAGCGTCTCTCGCCAGGCTTTGTTGCGCGCATTCATCAGCACATCATAAAGCGATTCACTGAACGTCGACGGAAGCGCCAGCTTACCGTCCGCGGGCGGCGCATCCAGCCACCAGCCAATCATGGTTTGCAGCAGACGCGCGTTGGTGTGCCAGTGGGTCAGGGTATCATCCAGCAGCATCAGACCGTCGTCAGGAAGCTGGCGCAGGAGCGCAATCTGGCTGTCCGTCCCTTCCAGCTCGATGATGGGCATACGGCGCGCCCGCGCCACGTTCAGCAGCTGGTAATCAATGCCGTAGTCACCGCGCAGGCCCAGACGCTGCGCCTGCGTGGCCTGCAGCACCATCGCAATTTGCCACAGCGGCAGGGTGTCAATCATGGAGAGCGACACGCCGGTTTCTGCCGCCACGCGCCTCAGCTCCGCGAGCTGGTCGTCGTTCAGGCGCTCCGCCAGCGGGAGATCGCTTTCAAGCCCGGCAAACGGCGACTCGTGGCCGGAAATGTCCGCCTCGACGACCAGCGCGTCGGCGCGCTTCAGGCGTTTTATCAGACCGGATGGCAGAGGAGACATTCCCTGCGTGCCCATATGGATGCTGCCGACCAGGTGCAGGTGTTGCCCGCCGGGAAGCGAGATATCCAGGCCGGGCCAGGCATAGCGTCGGGGGAAGAGGGCGCGAAACGATGCTTTTATACGATTAAACAGACTCATACGCGCTCCATCACCGGAAAGGGTCATGCTAGCGCGTACGAGAACAAGGTTCAATCCTTCGGTTTAAACCGCAGCAGACGGTTGGCGTTGCTCACCACGGTAATGGAGGAGAGTGCCATCGCCGCACCCGCAACCACCGGGTTCAGCAGGGTGCCGGTCAGCGGCCACAAAATGCCGGCAGCAACCGGAATACCGAGCGAGTTATAGACGAACGCCCCCAGCAGGTTCTGCTTCATGTTGCGCAACGTGGCTTTCGAAATGGCCAGGGCGTCGGCCACGCCCATCAGGCTGTGGCGCATCAGCGTGATGGCCGCGGTTTCAATGGCGACATCGCTCCCGCCACCCATGGCTATCCCTACGTCCGCCTGGGCCAGCGCCGGGGCGTCGTTGATGCCGTCGCCCACCATCGCCACCTGGCGGCCCTGGCTTTGCAGGTCCTTGATGGCGTCCGCTTTGCCGTCCGGCAGCACGCCCGCAATCACCTCATCAATACCGGCCTCTTTCGCGATGGCGTTGGCGGTGGTCGGGTTATCCCCGGTCAGCATCACCAGGCGATAGCCCGCGCGGTGCAGGCGCTGTAAGGCATCCACGCTGTCCTGGCGAAGCGGATCGCGCACGGCCAGCAGCGCGGCGGCTTTGCCATCCACCGCCAGCAGAACCGGGGTGGCACCCCGAGACGCCTGTGCTTTCAGTTCTTCTTCCAGCGCGGACGTATCAACACCGTTTTCATTCAGCAATGCCTGATTACCCAGCAGCAGCGCGTGGCCGTCGGCTTCACCGCTGACGCCAAGCCCGCGCAGGGTACGGAAATTGCTGACCTGCGGCAGGGCAGAAGCATTCCCCTTATCGAGAATGGCGCGGGCCAGCGGGTGGCTGGAACCCTGCTCCAGCGCGGCGGCAAGGCGCAGCGCGTCCTCTTGCGTAATGCCAGCGGTACTCACGGCCACTACCTGCGGTTTGCCCTCGGTCAACGTGCCGGTTTTATCAAAGACAATCGTATCCAGGGTGCTCGCCCGCTGCAGGGCATCTGCATCACGGACCAGCACGCCAAACTCGGCGGCACGGCCCACGCCGGAGATAATCGACATCGGCGTCGCCAGCCCAAGAGCGCACGGACAGGCGATGATCAGCACCGTGGTGGCGATGACCAGGGTGTAAACAATCTGCGGTGCCGGGCCGAAGAAATACCAGATCGCCGCGCTCAGCAGAGCAATGCCGACCACTACCGGCACAAAAATGGCCGAGATTTTGTCAGCAAGCTGGCCAATCTCCGGCTTGCTGCTCTGGGCCTGGCGGACCATGCGGATAATACGCGACAGCGTGGTGTGGCTACCGACGGCACTGGCGCGGAACAGCACGCTGCCGTCCTGCACTACCGTACCGGCATGAACCGCATCGCCCTGTGATTTTTGCTGGGGGATCGGCTCCCCGGTCAACATCGCTTCATCCAACCAGGCGTCGCCCTGGGTGATTTCACCGTCGACGGGCACCCGGTCGCCGGTGGTCAGGCGCAGCGTCATGCCCGGCTGTACCTCAGCCAGCGGGACGCTTTTTTCCCCATCGTCCGTGACCACGCGGGCCGTCGGCGGGGTTAAATCGAGCAAGCGTTCCAGCGCTTTCGAGGAGCGCTGACGGGCGCGCGCTTCCAGCATGTGGCCCAGGTTAATCAGGCCGATAATCATAGCGCTGGCTTCATAATAGAGATGGCGGGCTTCCATCGGGAACCACTGGGGCCAGACGTTCACGCTCATGGAGTACAGCCACGCCGCGCCGGTACCGAGCGCAACCAGCGTATCCATCGTCGCCGTGCGGTTTTTCAGGCTCTTCCAGGCGCTGGTATAAAAATGCCCACCTGCAAAGACCATGACCGCAAGGGTAATTAAACCAATCACCAGCCACAGCGTGCGGTTGTCTGCGGTGACCATCATGTTGTCACCCATCATGCCCCACACCATCACCGGAATACCGACCAGCAGGGCGACGATCGCCTGCCAGCGGAAGCGCTTCATGGTGGTAATAGCCGTTTCCTGCTGGCGCTCGCGGCGCTCGGCATCATCTTCGATGGCCTCTGCCCCGTAGCCCGCTTTTTCCACGGCCTGCACTAAATCTGCGGCGGAGGCACTGCCCATCACCAGCGCAGTACGCTCCGCAAGGTTGACCCGTGCCTGTGCGACGCCCGGTACCGCCTGCAGGGCGTTCTGCACGCGGGAGACGCAGCTGGCGCAGCTCATGCCGTTGATCAGCAGCTGTTGGCTGTCATCAATATCATCTGCTGCCGGAAGCTCAGGAGTGGCCGCTGTCAGCGCTTCCGACGGGGATGATGACTCTGCCAGCGGGTTAGCCTTTGGGTGGCTTAACTCCGCCCCATAACCGGCCTGTTTAATGGTATCAATCAGCGCGTCCGCGCTGGCGCTGCCGGTCACGGCGGCATGGTCGATAGTCACTTCAGCGCTTTCAACGTCAGGACGCTGTTCCAGGCTTTCTTTAACGCGTTTGACGCAGTGGCCGCAGGAGAGGCCGTCCAGCGTCAGGTCGATAGTGTGAGACATAACAAAACTCCCGTATAATATATTGGTCAGTTGTTGACCGGAGTAACGCTTTTCGCTAACTGTTATGAAGGTTAAACCTTCCATCAAGGGGAAGGTCAAGGGGGAAATGTGAATATCAGTGACGTGGCAAAAAAAACCGGCTTAACCAGCAAGGCGATCCGCTTTTATGAAGAGAAGGGGCTGGTAACGCCACCGCTGCGCAGTGAAAACGGCTACCGCAGCTACACGCAGCTGCATCTCGATGAGCTGACGCTGCTGCGCCAGGCAAGACAGGTGGGGTTTAACCTGGAAGAGTGCGGCGAGCTGGTTAACCTGTTTAACGATCCGAAGCGCCACAGCGCGGACGTGAAAAAACGCACGCTGGAAAAAGTGGCGGAGATCGAGCGCCACATCATCGAGCTACAGGCGATGCGCGAACAGCTGCTGCAGCTGGCGGAATCCTGTCCGGGTGATGACAGCGCCGACTGCCCGATTATTGATAATCTTGCCGGCTGCTGCCATCGCAAAACCCACGTCTAGCAGGCTTTTACCCGCAGCGTAATCCCTTCCACCGCAATGACCTCAACCTGCGTTCCGGCGCTGAGGTCGTCGTCGGCCACCACCGGCCACGAGCTGTCGCCCACGCGCATGTGCCCGCGCCCGTTCACCAGCGCGGCGTCGAGCGTAAAGCGCTTGCCGACAATTTGCTGTCCGCGCTGGTTAAGATGCGCGTCCAGCGGTTTCTGCTCTTTGACCTGACGGTTAAGCCAGCGCCACCACAGCCAGGCGGCAACCAGCGTCAGCACGGCAAACAGCGCGCCCTGCCACGCCCAGCCCAGAGGAAGGATCCAGACCAGCAGGCCCGTAATGACAGCGGCAACACCGCTCCAGAGCAGGTAGCCGTTGCCGCCAAGCATCTCCGCCGCCAGCAATAAGCCACCGAGGCTTAGCCAGAAGGCATGAGGATGTGCAACGATGAGCTCAATCATTTTTTACGCTCATTTCCGCTGTCTTTGATCAGTTCGGCGATCCCTGCGATAGAGCCCATCAGGCTGCTGGCGTCCAGGGGCATCATCACCACTTTGCTGTTGTTCGCGGAGCCGATCTCTTTCAGCGCATCGGTATATTTTTGCGCCACGAAGTAGTTCACGGCCTGGATATCACCGGCGGCAATCGCCTCGGAGACCATCTGTGTCGCACGGGCTTCCGCTTCTGCGGAACGTTCACGCGCTTCCGCCTGTAAGAACGCGGACTGACGGTCGCCTTCGGCTTTCAGGATCTGCGACTGTTTTTCCCCTTCCGCTTTGAGGATCTCCGCCTGACGGACCCCTTCGGCTTCCAGAATATAGGCACGCTTGGTACGCTCGGCCTTCATCTGCGCGTTCATGGAGGCGATCAGCTCTGCCGGTGGGCGCACGTCGCGGATCTCAATACGGGTGACTTTGATCCCCCACGGGTTCGTTGCCTCATCAACAATGTGCAGCAGGCGGGTATTGATGCTGTCGCGCTGGGAGAGCATTTCGTCCAGCTCCATCGAGCCGAGCACGGTACGGATGTTGGTCATCGTCAGGTTGACGATCGCCAGCTCCAGGTTGCTCACCTCATAGGCCGCTTTCGGCGCATCAATCACCTGAATAAAGCAGACGGCATCAATGGTAACGTTGGCGTTATCTTTGGAGATCACTTCCTGAGAGGGGATATCCAGCACCTGCTCCATCATGTTGATTTTGCGGCCAATCCGGTCCATGAACGGAACAATCAGGCTCAGGCCGGGCTGCAGCGTGTTGGTATAGCGGCCGAAGCGCTCGACGGTCCACTGGTAACCCTGAGGGACAATTTTGACACCTGCGCCCACGATAACCAGCGCAACGAATATAAGGACGGGAACAACGATGAGCATAAAAACCTCCTGTTTTGCATGCTTTGATGAGAAAAAGCGCGTGTTTGCTATTCGTAAGTATATCGGCTAATGGGCTAAAATTCGCCCCGTCCGACGGGCGGGGCAGAGCGTTAGTGGTAGCTGTAGGTAAAGTCAGCGATCAGCGCATCGTCACCCGCATCGGCGATGGCTTTCGACAGGCCGTGATAGAAGGTCTCCAGCCCAATCTCTTCGACCTGGCGCAGCTGCTCGCGGATCGGCGCGCAGAACAGTTCCGCATTGCCCGCGCCCACGCGCTTGTTGTTCGGCGGAAGCTGACCGGTGATCCCTTTAAACCAGGTGCGTACCGCGCCCTTCAGAGAGGTGGGTGCGTCGTTGACGGCGTCGTGTCCCGTCAGAATTTGCAGCGTCGGGAACTGGTCTGCACAGACTGCCGTTTTCATACGCGCATAAAACTGGCTGAAGAGTTCGAAAGACTGCAGATCGGTGACTTTGGGTTTGGTCGTTTTGCCCTGAACGTTGCCGGTCTTTTTCGCCGCGGGCTGCGCGGGCGCCAGCTTATTGAGCTGCAGATCGAACAGCAGGTTCGCGTGTTCGCGTCGTTTGCTTACGTCCGGGAAGCGTTCGATAAACGCGCGGATAAATTCCGGCGTCATCAGGTCCGCAAAATCATGGTTGACCAGCCACTGGCCGCGGGCAAACTCACCGGGAGACTGGAACCAGGCCGGAACCTTGCCCGGCTCGAACTCTTTGACATTCCCTCTGCCGTCGATTTCAACGAAGCGAGTGCCGTTATCAAACGCAAAGCGGCAATTCTTCAGCTGAATGACCGGCTTCATCTTCAGCAGGCCCTTAACGAACCGGACAAGCTCTCCCCCGAACACATAAGCCGTAACGGATTCTGAAGCAATGGCGGCAAGAAGCTGATCGATGGTTTTCACGCCGGGTTCAAGTTCAGAGAAATCATAAAAAGTGTGAATATTAGACATTCTTGTACTTCCTTATTGTGTTGCGGGCAGAGCTTAACACCACTTTAACGAATGTTCTAAACCAGGGATGCGGAAGTGTCGCTAAGGTCACGGCGTAAACTGTAAAGCGAAAGTGTAAAGCATGTCTAATGAATGCACGGTAAACACAATCGGAAGTCTTGGTGGCGAAAGGGGGCGCTAAAACGCGTTGTGACGAACGTGCGGCACGGATTATGCTAATAACGCTCAGGAGTTACTGGAAAAAATATGAACAACGAAAATGCAGTTTTGCAGATAAAGGACGTCGGCTTTCGTGTCGCAAATAACACGATCCTTCAGCACGTCGGGTTTAACCTTTCTCCCGGTGAGTTCAAGCTGATAACGGGGCCGTCAGGCTGCGGTAAAAGCACCTTACTGAAGATTGTGGCCTCACTGCTGAGCCCAACGGAGGGAACCATTCTGTTTGAAGGGCAGGATATTGCGTCACTTTCCCCGGAAAGCTATCGCCAGCAGGTCTCTTATTGCGTCCAAACGCCCGTGCTTTTTGGCGACACGGTTTTTGATAACCTGATTTTTCCGTGGCAAATCCGCAATAAAACGCCGGAGCCGGAAAAATTCATCGACGATCTGGCCCGTTTTGGCCTGGCGAAGGAGACGCTGACCAAATCCATCAGTGAGCTCTCGGGCGGCGAAAAGCAGCGCGTCTCGCTGATCCGTAATCTGCAGTTCTTACCGAAGGTATTGCTGCTGGATGAGATCACCAGCGCGCTCGATGATGCCAACAAACGCAACGTCAACGAGATTATTCATCGTTACGCCCGCGAGCAGAATATTGCCGTGCTGTGGGTGACGCACGACTCAAACGAAATTACCCATGCGGATGACGTGATTACGCTCCAGCCGCACGGCGGGAAAATGCAGGAGGCCAACCGTGGGTGAGCATAACATTACCAATGAATCTCTGGCGTTTTCGATGGTTCTGGTGCTGATTGCTATCGTCGTCAGCTACCGGGAAAAGCTGGGCCTGGAAAAAGATATTGTCTGGAGTATCTGCCGCGCGGTGGTTCAGCTCATCATCGTCGGCTATGTGCTGAAGTATATTTTCAATGTCAACCACGCGGTGCTGACGCTGCTGATGGTGCTCTTCATCTGCTTTAACGCGGCGTGGAACGCGCAGAAACGCAGTAAATATATTGATAAGGCGTTTATCTCGTCATTTATCGCGATTACCACCGGGACGGCGCTCACCCTGGCGGTGTTGGTGCTCTCTGGCTCGATTGAGTTTACGCCGATGCAGGTGATCCCTATCTCCGGGATGATTGCGGGAAACGCCATGGTGGCCGTTGGCCTGTGCTACAACAACCTTGGCCAGCGTTTCAGCAGTGAACAGCAGCAGCTGCAGGAGAAGTTAAGCCTGGGGGCGACGCCAAAAATGGCTTCAGCGCGGCTGATTCGTGAGAGCATTCGCTCATCGCTGATCCCGACCGTGGATTCTGCCAAAACGGTGGGGCTGGTGAGCCTGCCGGGCATGATGTCGGGGCTGATCTTTGCCGGTATCGATCCGGTAAAAGCGATTAAGTATCAGATCATGGTGACGTTTATGCTGCTTTCCACGGCGAGCCTGTCAACCATCATTGCTTGCTATCTGACCTATCGGAAGTTCTACAACCCGCGCCACCAGCTGGTGGTGACGCCGTTGAAAAAGACGGGGTAATATCGGTTTTTTGTAGGCCCGGTAAGCGTTAGCGCCACCGGGCATTTTTTGTTAGTAGAGCAGCGCGTACAACTGACGACGATACTTCGACGCCAGCGCGTCTCCGGTGCCCAGCGCGGCCAGGATCTCCTGGAACATCTTGCGCGCCTGACCGTCTGCGGCAGCCAGATCTTTCTGCAGGTGGCTGAACAGCAGCTCCAGCGCCTCTTCGTTACGTCCCACCTGATGCAGCTGGAGCGCCAGCTGGCTTGCCAGCGCGGCATCCGCCGGGTTGTCGGCCACCTGCTGCTGCAGCTGCTGAATTTCCGGAGTGTCCGCCGCCTGCTTTAGCAGCTCAATCTGCGCCACCAGCCCCTGATAGCGAGTATCCTGATCCTGCATTGGTACCGTCTTGAGCACGGCTTCCGCGTCTTCTGAACGGTGCAGGGCGATCTGCGTTTCCGCCAGCAGCAGGCCGATCTGGCTGTCCTGGTTCGACAGCTGCCACGCCTCTTTCAGCAGCGGCAGCGCCTCGTCGTATTTGCCTTCCTGCATCAGCGCCATCGCTTCCTGCGCTTTCAGCTCTTCTTCGCGCGGCAGCACTTTATCCAGCAGGGCGCGAATCGCCTCTTCCGGCTGGGGTCCCTGGAAGCCATCGACAGGCTGGCCGTTCTGGAACAGATAAACGGTTGGAATGGCGCGCAGACCAAACTGCGACGCCACCATCGGTTCGGCGTCACAATCCAGTTTCGCCAGAATGAACTGACCGTTGTACTGCGCGGCAAGGTTTTCCAGCACCGGCGTCAGCTGCAGACAGTGCTGGCTGCGCTCAGACCAGAAGTAGAACAGCACCGGTTTAGCCATCGACTGTTCGAGGACCTGTTGCAGGTTTGCTTCTGTAATATTGACGATATTCTGTACGGACATGCGGCTTTCTCTTTTGTCGGTTTACTCTTTACATGGGGATGAGCGTCGTCGCTTCAACTCAGCCGTGCAAAATTTTGTCCATTATCCTGCCCGGAAGCAGGCGCTTTAACCAGCCGACGGCATGGGTGACCAGCGTCACCGGATAGCGCATTTTGGGATGCTCGCTCTCAAAAGCATGGCGCACTTTGGCAACCACCGCCTCTGGCCCGAGGGTAAAACGTGCGGCGATGCCGGGGTTTTCGACCGGTTTGTCCGCCTGGGTCTGGTTCACGTTTTCGGTAAAGCGGGTGCGGATCGGGCCGGGTTCAATCAGGCTGACCTTGATGCCGCTGTGGCGCAGCTCCATGCGCAGGGCGTCGGACCAGGCTTCCAGCGCATATTTGCTGGCGGCGTAGGCGCCGCGGCCCGGGGTGGAAATCAGCCCCATCACTGACGATGTCATCACGATGCGCCCTTCGCCGTGCGGCAGCATGGCCGGGAGCAGACGCATGGTGAGCTGATGGACGCCAAAGAAATTGGTTGAAAACTGCTTCTCCAGCGTTTCGCGCGAGAGCGTATCCAGCGGGCCATACACGCCGTAACCGGCATTATTAAAGAGACCGTACAGACGGCCTTCGGTCAGGGCTATCACCTCGTCGGCGGCGCGTTCAACGCTCTCCGGCGAGTCCATATCCAGCTGTATGCCGGTAAAGCCCAGCCCGTTCATGCGCTCGACATCGTCAGGCTTGCGGCACGCTGCCAGCACCCTAAATCCCTGGCGCTTTAGTTCAAGCGCGCTCTCAAGGCCGATTCCGCTGGAACATCCTGTAATTAAGACCGATTTTTGCATAACTTTACCTGTCAGGAACTCCGCTGAATTACGAGTCATGTTTAACTAAAGGAGCCAGCCGCGTTGCCATCCAGTCGGCAATAAACGGCTGCGCATCGCGATTGGGGTGGATACCGTCGTCCTGCATCCACTGAGGTTTGAGATAGACCTCTTCCATGAAAAATGGCAGGAGCGGAATATCAAACTCTTTGGCAAGCTTAGGGTAGATCGCGCTAAAGGCTTCATTATACCGACGACCGTAGTTGGCGGGCAGGCGAATTTGCATCAGCAGCGGCTGGGCGTTTGCCGCCTTGATGTCCTGCAAAATGGTGCGCAGCGTTTGCTCGGTTTGCTGCGGCTGGAAGCCACGCAGGCCGTCATTACCGCCAAGCTCAACCAGCACCCAGCGCGGCTGATGCTGCTTAAGCAGCGCAGGCAGGCGCGACAGACCCTGCTGCGAGGTATCGCCGCTGATGCTGCCGTTGATAACGGTCGTCTTGCTTTGCCATTTGTCATTGAGCAGAGCCGGCCAGGCCGCGCTGGCCGCCATGCGGTAGCCCGCGCTCAGGCTGTCGCCAAGAATCAGTAACGTGTCCGCTGCCGCCGCGCGGAAGGTCATCAGCATCAAAAACAGGAAGGGCAAATGCCAGCGGAAAACAGTGTTGAAGTTCATCGTCTTAAGAAGTCCGTCGGTCAGGGGGAGCAGGAGCTTTCAATCCTTACCGGAGTTGAACTCGTTGTCAAACGCGCCGAAACCATCGCGCTGATTGGCGAATCCGGTTCCGGCAAGTCTACGCTGCTGGCGATTCTGGCCGGTCTGGACGACGGCAGCAGCGGCGAAGTCCACCTGGTCGGGCAACCGCTGCACCAGCTTGATGAAGAGGCGCGAGCCGCGCTGCGCGCGCGGCATATCGGTTTTGTCTTTCAGTCTTTTATGCTGATCCCGACCCTGAACGCGCTGGAAAACGTCGAGCTCCCGGCGCTGCTGCGCGGCGAAAAGAGTCGCGAAAGCCGCACGCATGCGAAGGCGCTGCTGGAACAGCTCGGCCTGGGCAAGCGCCTCGACCATCTTCCGGCACAGCTTTCCGGCGGCGAGCAGCAGCGCGTGGCGCTGGCGCGGGCGTTTAATGGCCGCCCGGAAGTGCTGTTTGCCGATGAACCCACCGGCAACCTTGACCGTAAAACCGGCGACAAAATTGCTGATCTGCTGTTTTCGCTTAACCGCGAACATGGCACCACGCTGATCCTCGTGACCCACGATCCGCAGCTGGCCGCCCGCTGCGACCGCCGCCTGCGGCTGGTGAACGGTATTCTTCAGGAGGAAGCATGATCGCCCGCTGGTTCTGGCGCGAATGGCGCTCGCCCTCGCTGCTGATTGTCTGGCTGGCGTTAAGCCTGGCGGTGGCCTGCGTGCTGGCGCTCGGCAGCGTCAGCGACCGTATGGAAAAAGGGCTCAGCCAGCAGAGCCGCGAATTTATGGCCGGGGACCGGGCGCTGCAAAGCTCGCGTCCTGTGCCGCCTGGCTGGATTGAGGAAGCGCGCAAGGAAGGGCTAAAGGTGGGGGAGCAGCTCACCTTCCAGACCATGACCTTCGCGGGGGACACCCCGCAGCTCGCCAGCGTGAAGGCCGTGGATGACATCTACCCGATGTACGGGGAATTACAAACCAGCCCGCCGGGGCTAAAGCCGACGCCCGGCACGGTGCTGCTGGCATCGCGCCTGATGGCACTTCTCAACCTGAAACCCGGCGACAGTATTGACGTTGGCGATGCCACTCTGAAAATCGCCGGGGAAGTGGTGCAGGAGCCCGACTCCGGCTTTAACCCGTTCCAGCTCGCGCCGCGCCTGCTGATGAACACCGCCGATGTCGCGAAAACCAACGCCGTCCAGCCGGGAAGCCGCGTCACCTGGCGCTACAAGTTTGGCGGCACGTCCGCGCAGCTGGAGGCGTATGAAAAATGGCTTCTGCCGCAGCTCAAGCCGGAACACCGCTGGTACGGGCTGGAGCAGGACGAAGGGGCGCTCGGCAAATCCCTCGAACGTTCCCAACAGTTCCTGCTGCTGTCGGCGCTGTTAACCCTGCTGCTGGCGGTGGCGGCGGTTGCCGTGGCGATGGGGCACTACTGCCGCAGCCGCTACGACCTGGTGGCGATCCTTAAAACCCTCGGCGCGGGGCGGGCGCAGCTGCGCAAGCTGATCGTCGGCCAGTGGCTGATGCTGCTGGCCCTCTCAGCGCTTACCGGCGGAATAATAGGCCTGCTGTTTGAAAAACTGCTGATGGTGATGCTGAAACCGGTGCTGCCGGCCGCTTTGCCCCCGGCAAGCCTCTGGCCGTGGCTGTGGGCGATGGGCGCGATGACGGTGATCTCGGTGCTGGTGGGGCTGCGCCCGTACCGCCTGCTGCTCGCCACGCAGCCGCTGCGGGTGCTGCGCAATGATGTGGTGGCGAACGTCTGGCCGCTGAAGTTCTATCTTCCGGCGATT
Organism: Enterobacter cloacae complex sp. P47BA; assembly: GCF_014930485.1. Lineage (NCBI taxonomy): Bacteria > Pseudomonadati > Pseudomonadota > Gammaproteobacteria > Enterobacterales > Enterobacteriaceae > Enterobacter > Enterobacter cloacae complex sp. P47BA. The sequence continues at coordinate 54,416 of NZ_JADBRF010000004.1, forward strand.
ATTGCTGTTGCGGTCGGGCTGCTGGCTTGGCTGATGGGCGGCAGCACCCTGCTGTGGGCAGTGCTGGCCGGCGCGGTGGTACTGGCGCTGCTGTGCGGCGTGCTGGGCTGGATACTGCTCAACGTCCTGAAAAGGCTGACGGTAAAATCCCTGCCGGTGCGGCTGGCGGTCAACCGCCTGCTGCATCAGCCCTGGTCAACGCTCAGCCAGCTGTCGGCCTTTTCGCTGTCGTTTATGCTGCTGGCGCTGCTCCTCGTGCTTCGCGGGGATCTGCTGGATCGCTGGCAGCAGCAGCTTCCGCCGGAAAGCCCGAACTATTTCCTGATCAACATCGCACCGGAACAGGTGACGCCGCTGAAGGGTTTCCTGTCGGAGCATCACATTATTCCCGAGTCGTTCTATCCCATCGTCCGTGCGCGTCTGACGCAGATCAACGGCCAGTCAACCGAGGGGAACAAGGACGAGTCGCTTAACCGCGAACTCAACCTGACCTGGCAGGAGAAACGTCCCGACCATAACCCGATTACCGCCGGTAGCTGGCCGCCGAAAGCGGGAGAGGTGTCGATGGAAGAGGGGCTGGCGACGCGCCTGAACGTGAAGCTCGGGGACAGCGTGACCTTCACCGGTGATACCCAGGATTTTACCGCCAAAGTCACCAGCCTCCGTAAAGTGGACTGGGAAAGCCTGCGGCCAAACTTCTTCTTCATCTTCCCGCCGGGCGCGCTGGACGGGCAGCCGCAGAGCTGGCTGACCAGCTTCCGCTGGGAAAACGGCAACGGCATGCTGACGCAGCTTAACCGGGAGTTCCCGACGGTGAGCCTGCTGGATATTGGCGCGATCCTCAAACAGGTCGGGCAGGTGCTGGAGCAGGTGAGCCGCGCGCTGGAGGTGATGGTGGTGCTGGTGACAATCTGCGGCATATTGCTGCTGCTGGCGCAGGTGCAGGTGGGCATGCGCCAGCGTCATCAGGAACTGATAGTCTACCGCACGCTCGGCGCGGGTAAGCGGCTGCTGCGGGCGACGCTCTGGAGCGAGTTTGCGCTGCTTGGGCTGGTGGCGGGTCTGGTCGCGGCGATTGGCGCGGAGACGGCGCTGGCGGTGCTGCAGACAAAGGTCTTCGACTTCCCGTGGGAGCCTGACTGGCGTCTCTGGCTAGTACTCCCTCTCTGCGGCGCGGTGCTGCTCTCCCTCTGCGGGGGCTGGCTCGGGGCGCGATTGTTAAAGGGCAAGGCCCTGTTCCGGCAGTTTGTGAATTGATTTGGCATGGTAATCATTACGCACCGGTTTTTATGCCGGTGCGCAATGCTTAAATAGCACAAAGTGATAATGCAAACGCATTTAGTAGCACAAAACATTAAAAACCCGCCCACACAGCCCGAAAATTTCCGGTTAATATTCACCAGCTAAATATTTAGCAGCGTGTCTATTAAGGAAAAATAATGACTATAAAAAAATCAGCGCTGGCGGCAACGATCGGCGCGGCAGTGGCATTGACTACTTTTGCATCTCAGGCAGAAATCACCGTACTTAAGCAGGATCCTCAGGCGGGTAACCCGCTGAGCCGCCTGAACTTCACCGTTGGCGGCAGTATTCGTCCTCAGTTCCAGAACATGACCGGCGATGACGGCAAAAACGGCTACAAGCGTAACGGCTTTGACGGCGGTACCCGCTTCCGTTTCGCGGCAGACTACTACCTGTTCGATGACATCAGCTGGATCAGCTATTACGAGCTGGGGGTGAACATTCCGGCGCAGTTTAACTGGGATAACCACTACGCCGACGGCGCGCACGACACCTCACGCCGTATGCTCTACACCGGCCTGAAGAGCGATACCTGGGGTACGCTGACCTTCGGCCAGCAGAACAGCGTTTACTATGATGTGGTGGGCGCGAAAACCGATATCTGGGACTACGACATGATCGGCCAGGCGCCGGGTAACGGGATCAACGGCGACTACGACGGCTCTTATCGTTCACGCCAGATGCTGAAATATAAGAAAACCGTGGGCGATGCGGACATCTATGCATCCTACCTGTTTGAAGACAGCGAATATCTGCCGGGCAACGGCCTGCGCTACAAGCGTAAAGGCGGCGGCTCACTGGGTATCGATTACCACCTGACCACCGATCTGACCTGGGGTGCTGCGTGGAACTACACCCGCGCGGACATGCGTAACCCGGACAACGGGGACAGCAAATCCTACGACCAGAATATTGTCGGTACTGCGCTGAGCTGGACGCCGGACAACTGGACCTTCTCCGCTGGCGGCGGCTGGTACCAGAACTTCCTGACCACCAAAAAAGTGTCTGTTAACGACTACTTTGCGGGCGACGCGTGGGGTATTGAATACTTCGCAGGGTACAAATTCCCAATCGGTCAGTACGCGGTGAAATCCATCCAGCCTTACTTCATGGGTGACCGCATCGAGTACGTGAACGGCCGTAACTACCAGCGCATCGACAACGGCGTGGGTATCAGCTTCCAGCTGGATTACGGTTTCCGCGTGGATTACGAACACGTGTTCACCTCCAGCACCGACAACCTGGGCGATATGAACCTGGTGCGTCTGCGTTACGACTTCTAAGGTGTCATGTAGGGTGCGGCCTGATGCCCTCACCCTGACCCTCTCCCACGGGGAGAGGGAACAAACATTAAAAACGGCAACCAGGTTGCCGTTTTGCTTTTACCTCGCCACCCGGCTTTTTTTAGCGATTAAGCCACTCGGCAATTTCTGCGAACGTCCCGCGATAGACAATCTTCTCCGCTTTCTTCTCCAGCTGATAGCCGTACATCGGGTCGTAATAGTCCTTCAGCAGCGGTACAAGCCAGCTGAAGTGCGCGTCGGTGCTGCCCATTCGCTGTTGTTCGGCAAGGGCCGCGTCCAGCAGCGCTGTAAATTCCGCAAAACGCTGTAGCCCAAGCCGACGGCGAATGGCAAACAGGCCGTGGTGCAGGTAATCGCTGTACTCCTTCCAGCCCGCCTCCTCACCGTACGCGGCAGAAAAATCCGCCCACATGTGGTCAAAATACTCTTCGCGCAGGCGCTCAAGTCGGATTTCAAACGGGTCTTCGACGACAACGATAGGGGCGTCAACCATGCAGTCGCGCAGGCACTCCGGCAGGTGGTTGGAGCCAATCATCCGGCCCTCGTCCTCCAGCACCCAGCGCGCGGCGTCTTTTTTCAAAAGCTCAACCGCAAGGTGATTCTCAAAGCTCGCCTGGGAAAGCTGCGGCGTAAGCGTGCGGCCAAACGACGAGCCGCGATGGTGCGCCAGCCCTTCCAGATCGATGCCCTGCGCGTGCTGCTTCACCAGCAGCGTTTTACCGTTGCCGGTACAGCCGCCAATAAGCACCATCGGCTTTTGCGACTGCTCAATGGTGACCTGAATTGCCGTCTGGCGCAGGGCCTTATAGCCGCCGCGGATCAGCGGGTAGTCGATGCCAGCCTCTTTCAGCCAGGCCTGAGAGATATGCGAGCGCTGACCGCCGCGCGCGCAGCAGAGATAGCCCTCGGGGTGCGCAAGGCTGGCTTCACGCCAGGCGTTAATGCGCGACTCCCGCGTCTCGCCGCTCACCAGGCTATGGCCGAGCGCCAGCGCGGCGTCGGATCCCTGGCGCTTATAGCAGGTACCGACGGCGGCACGCTCGTCGTCGTTCATTAAGGGCAGGTTGAGTGCGGCGGGCATCGCACCCTGGGCAAATTCGATCGGCGCGCGAACGTCGATTAAAGGGGTATCAGACGCGAGGATCGCGCGATAGTCCGTTCCATCGTTCATGGTGATTCCAGAAGAAAACTCAGCAGCAATGGGCGGGGATTGTACGCCGGGGAAGGGGAAGGTCAACTCCCCGGCGCAGATGTCTTACTTGAGCTTTGACTGTGCCCAGACAATTCCGCTCGCGTATTCTGGCGGCAGGAGAGGAACGATCGCCTCCAGGGTGGCGCTCAGGCGGTCGGTATCGCTGTCGTTCAGGTTGAGATGACCCACTTTACGACCCGCGCGAACCTCTTTGTCATACCAGTGCAGATGCACCAGCGGCAGCTTCAGCCAGTCGTAGTTCAGATCGGTCCCGATCAGGTTTATCATCACCGACGGGCTGTTAACGACGGGCTGTGGCAGCGGCAGGTCGGTGATGGCACGCAGGTGCAGTTCGAACTGGCTGATGGAGGCGCCGTTTTGCGTCCAGTGGCCGCTGTTGTGCACGCGCGGCGCCAGCTCGTTGATCAGCAGGCCCGACGGCGTGACGAAGCACTCCATCGCCATCACGCCCACGTAGTCCAGCTCGTGCATGATGGCGGAGAGCATCTCTTCCGCCTGCGCCTGCTGGTCGGCATTGGCGTGCGGGAAGGCGACGCTGGTGCGCAGAATGCCGTCCTGATGCAGGTTATGCGTCAGCGGGTAAAACACCGTGCGGCCATCGTGCCCGCGTGCGCCAACCAGCGACACTTCGCCGCTGAAGTTGATGCCCTGCTCAACGATGCACTCGCCGTAGCAGTCGTCCGGCAGCTCGGCGGTGTCGCCTGCGCGCAGGCGCCACTGGCCGCGGCCGTCGTAGCCACCCACGCGGCGCTTCACGATCGCCAGTTCGCCCAGCATGGCGAAGACGTCATTCCACTCGCTTTTATCAGACAACAGCTGCCACGGGGCGGTTGCGAGGCCCAGCTTGTCGAACAGCTGCTTCTGCGTCAGACGGTCGGCAATGATCGGGAACACGTCGCGGTTCACAAAGGCGTTATGGCGCGCCAGCTCGCGGGTCAGGGCGGTTTCCGGCCAGCGTTCAATTTCGGCGGTGATTACGCTCTGATGGAACGGCACCGCTTCCGGCTCGGCGTCCAGCCCGACGGGCCAGACGGCAATCCCCAACGGTTCGCCAGCCTGACGCAGCATGCGGCCCAGCTGGCCGTTGCCGAGGACGCAAACCTGCTTCATGCCGCACCCCGCGGGTCCGGATTATCCAGCACCTCGTCGGTCTGGGCTTTACGCCACTCCGCCAGGCGTTGGTGTAAATCTTTGTCGTGCGTTGCAAGAATTTGCGCGGCCAGCAGGGCGGCGTTCGCCGCGCCCGCTTTGCCAATTGCCAGCGTGCCGACAGGAATACCGCGCGGCATCTGGACGATGGAGTAGAGGCTATCGACACCGCTTAACGCGGCGCTTTGAACAGGGACGCCCAGAACCGGCACCAGCGTTTTGGCGGCAATCATGCCCGGCAGATGTGCTGCGCCGCCCGCACCGGCAATAATCACCTCATACCCGTTCTCTTCGGCGCTTTCGGCGAAGCTGAACAGTTTGTCCGGCGTACGGTGTGCGGAAACCACTTCAACGTGGTGCGGAACATTCAGGATTTCAAAGATTTCGGCGGCGAACTGCATGGTAGCCCAGTCGCTTTTGGACCCCATCACGATGGCGACACGCGCCGGATTATTGCGGGAAGACATGCGTCTTAAAACTCCTGTGGTGCGAAACACACTGCTTTCGAGGGCACAGAGAATAGCATGTTATACGGGCAAGGAAAACGGTTGCGTGGCTGAGAAACAAGCGAAACGACGAGAAAACGTTAAAACGGAAAAGCGATCAGTTCGACACTGTCGGGAGTGACTTTGACCATCGAACCCTCAGTATGCCATGCGCCCAATACCACGCGATGGGCCGGTTCACCGTTGGCGCTCAGAGAATGCACGTCAGGGCGATGGGTATGACCGTGGATCAGCCACTGAACGCCATGCTTTTCCATCACGCTCACCACAGCTTGCGGGTTGACGTCCATGATGGTCAGGGATTTGCTGCTGTTGGCGGCTTTGCTGCCCGCACGCATTCTGGCGGCGATGCGGTTGCGGATAAACAGCGGCAGGGCAAGGAACACCTTCTGGATCCACGGGGTGTGGACCTTAGCGCGAAACGCCAGGTAGCCGGTATCGTCGGTGCAGAGCGTATCGCCGTGCATGATGAGTACCTTGCGGCCATAGAGATCGAGCACCTGTTCTTCCGGCAGCAGCGTCATACCGCTTTCGCGGGCGTAGCGCTTGCCGAGCAGGAAATCACGGTTGCCGTGAATGAAGTAGCAGGGGACGCCGGAATCTACCAGCGTTTTAATGGCGGCAGCCATTTCACGATGCAGCGGGTTAGGATCGTCGTCGCCAATCCAGGCTTCAAACAGATCGCCCAGGATGTACAGCGCGTCGGCGCTTTTCGCTTCACCGCGTAAAAAACGCAGAAAACCGGCGGTTATCGCCGGTTCTTCTGTTTGCAGATGCAGATCCGCAATAAAGAGTGTCGCCACGAATTACTCGCTGACGGTCACGCTTGTAATCACAACGTCTTCTTTAGGAACGTCCTGGTGCATACCGCTGCGGCCGGTAGAGACGGCTTTGATCTTATCGACCACGTCCATCCCTTCAACCACTTCTGCGAACACGCAGTAGCCCCAGCCCTGCAGGCTTTCGCCGGAGAAGTTCAGGAAGTCGTTGTCCGCTACGTTGATGAAGAACTGCGCGGTGGCAGAGTGTGGTGCCTGAGTACGGGCCATTGCCAGCGTACCGCGGGTGTTTTTCAGGCCGTTGTTCGCTTCGTTTTTGATCGCCTCTTTGGTCTCTTTCTGGCGCATGCCAGGCTCGAAACCGCCGCCCTGGATCATAAAGCCGTTGATCACGCGGTGGAAAATAGTGTTGTTGTAGAAACCTTCGCGGCAGTAGTCCAGGAAGTTTTTAACTGTTTCAGGCGCTTTGTCATCAAAGGTCTTGATTACGATATCGCCATGATTAGTGTGGAAAGTAACCATTTTTGCATCCTGTTCCGTTATTGTGGTACGTCGACCCGCCTTCGGGTCATATATAGGGGCTTGTTATAGCATAACCACAGGACGCGATCACCTTGCATTGTGTGCTGATCCTATTCCGAATTATGGGTATTATAGGGAACAAACAACTCACACACGTGTTTACATGGAATCTTCGATGTTAAAAATCTTTAATACAATGACGCGCCAGAAAGAGGAATTTAAACCTATCCATGCCGGGGAAGTCGGCATGTACGTGTGTGGTATTACGGTTTACGATCTCTGTCATATTGGCCATGGCCGTACCTTTGTCGCGTTCGACGTGGTCTCTCGCTACCTGCGCTTCCTGGGCTATAACCTGAAGTACGTGCGTAACATCACCGACATCGACGACAAAATCATCAAGCGCGCTAATGAAAACGGCGAAAGCTTTGTTGCGCTGGTGGATCGCATGATTTTTGAGATGCACAAAGATTTTGATGCCTTAAATATTCTGCGTCCGGACAGCGAGCCGCGTGCGACCCACCATATCCACGAAATTATCGAGATCACCGAAAAGCTGATCGAACGCGGTCACGCCTATGTGGCAGACAACGGCGACGTGATGTTCTCCGTCCCGACGGACCCAACCTACGGCGCGCTTTCCCGTCAGGACCTGGACCAACTGCAGGCCGGCGCGCGCGTGGACGTGGTGGACGTGAAGCGTAACCCGATGGACTTCGTGCTGTGGAAAATGTCCAAAGAGGGCGAGCCGAGCTGGCCATCCCCGTGGGGCGAAGGCCGTCCGGGCTGGCACATTGAATGTTCCGCGATGAACTGCAAGCAGCTGGGCAACCATTTCGACATTCACGGCGGCGGTTCGGATCTGATGTTCCCGCACCACGAAAACGAAATTGCACAGTCCACCTGCGCCCACGGCGGCGAGTACGTTAACTACTGGATGCACTCCGGGATGGTGATGGTTGACCGCGAGAAGATGTCGAAATCGCTGGGCAACTTCTTCACCGTGCGCGACGTGCTGAAGTATTACGACGCGGAAACCGTGCGCTACTTCCTGATGTCTGGCCACTATCGTAGCCAGCTGAACTACAGCGAAGAGAACCTGAAGCAGGCGCGCTCGGCGCTGGAGCGTCTGTACACCGCGCTGCGTGGCACCGACAAATCTGTGCCTGCGGCGGGCGGCGAAGCGTTCGAAGCGCGCTTCGTTGAGGTGATGAACGATGACTTCAACACCCCGGAAGCCTACTCCGTACTGTTCGACATGGCGCGCGAAGTGAACCGCCTGAAGTCAGAGGACATGGCGGCGGCGAATGCGCTGGCATCTCATCTGCGTAAGCTCTCTTCCGTGCTCGGCCTGCTGGAGCAGGAGCCGGACGCGTTCCTGCAGAGCGGTGCGCAGGCGGACGACGGTGAAGTGGCGGAAATTGAAGCGCTGATTAAAGCGCGTCTGGAAGCGCGTCAGGCCAAAGACTGGGCGGCGGCGGATGCGGCGCGTAACCGTCTGACCGAGATGGGCATCATTCTGGAAGACGGCCCGCAGGGGACGACCTGGCGTCGTAAGTAAGTCTGTAACGCCCGGTGGCGCTAACGCTTACCGGGCCTACTTTTACCTTCTTTTCCACCACAACATCCCCATCAGCACCCCCCCCGGCAGCCACACCCACAGCAGTTCCGAGATAATGACCTCATGCCCGTACGGCGTGGCGTAGCGCGACAGCGCAAACGGCGCGACCTTAATCACCTGCCACGGCGCAAAGAAGCGCTCGTCTGACCACGGCCACAGCCAGCCGACGCCTTTTCCGCCGGTGGTAACGGAATCCAGCAGGCTGTGCGACAGCAGTGAAACGGTTAAGAACAGCCAGCAGCGCGTCAGGCTGGCCCGGAACCATCGTCGGCCAATCAGCACGCAGAGTATCGGTACCGCAAAGGCAAACAGCAGCGAATGGGTAAAGCCGCGGTGGCCGAAAATATTCCCGTAGGCGACGCCGAATTTGAACGCCAGCACGTCGGCGTCCGGCAGCATGGCGAGCACGATCCCGGCAAACAGCAGGCGGGGAGGGATGACTTTCGTTCCCAGACCTAAGCCCAGGCAAAGGGGAACAGCAGCGTGAGTGATAACGGTAGGCATTGCAATTATCCATGGCAAATCACAGCAATATAGCAGCGAATTCACTGCAGCAAACCTGTGTCAAATTCTGATTTTACGCCGACTCGCGGGCGATAAGCTGCCCGGACAGCGTAATGCGCTGGGTTTGCAGATCCGGCTCCTTCAGCTTGCGGATAATCAGCCCCGCCGCCTGTCGTCCGGTTTCATCGCTGGCCGAGGAGACGTAGGTGAAGGAAGGGGAGGTGAGGTTGACGTGGAGCATATCTTCAAAACCGATCAGCGCCACCTGCTGGGTCAGGAACACGTCTTTCCCCACGGTGCGACCCACCTGATGAATGCCGGAAATGGAGCCGATCATCGCATCCGGGGAGTGGCAAAGCAGGGCGGTGATGGAGCTGTTTTTCTCCAGCAGCTGGCGCGTTGCCATCGCGGCGGCCTGGGTGTCGTCGCTGCAGGCCGGTGAATAATCATCGCGCCAGACCAGCCCGTTTTGCGTCATCGCGCTGCGAAAGCCGAGCAGGCGCTGCTCGCGGATAAGACAGCCCTCGCGCCCGCCAATGTAGGCGATCGTGCGGTGTCCGCGTTCGATAAGATAGCGTGCGGCCAGATTCGCCGCCTGGCGATTATCGCGCATGACCAGATTGCATTTTTCGTCCAGCAGAGACTGCGAGACCGCCACCAGCGGCAGCGGGCACTGGCGGATCTGCTCCGGTAAAGCGTCGTTACGGGTGTCAGACGCCAGATAAATAACGCCCGCGACGCCCTGCTGCTTAAACGACAGCAGGGTCCGTTCCAGATGTTCCTGGTCGTTCAGCGGCTGGCCGAGAAACACCATATAACCCTGCTTCTCCAGCTCCTGAACGATGCTCGCCATCACCTTGATGGAAAAGCTGTCGCTGAAGTCGCGCAGGATCAGGCCGATAAGATTGGAGGTGTTGGCGCGGAGGTTGGCAGCGGCAACGTTATGAACATAGCCCAGCGTCGTGATGGCGGCATTGACCTTCTCGATCGTCGCCTCTGAGATTTTCCCTTTCTGACGTAGCACCAGCGACACGGTAGAGACCGAGACGCCCGCGTGCTTTGCGACATCAATGATGCTGACTTTCTTCAAAACCGCTCCCTGAAATTTACCGATTATCAGCCGGATAAGACACGTCTCCCAGCGTACAGGAGACGTGTCGTTCAGGCATCTTATTATTTGCCGATCATGGTGGACATGGTCTGGGCGATAAACTGTGCTCTGGCACCGAAAATCACCTGGATCCCGTTGTCGCCGACGAAGACCACGCCGCGTGCGCCAAGCCCGTTCAGTCCGTCCCTGTCCACCGCATCGCTCTTCGCGACTTCCAGACGCAGGCGGGTGATGCAGGAGCCGACGGAGTCAATGTTCTGCGCGCCGCCCAGCAGGCCGATGATTTCGGTGGCAAGTTCGGAATCGGACTTGTCATTCGCGCTGGCGGTCACCTCCGTACGGCCCGGCGTTTTCACGTCGAAGCGACGGATCACGAAGCGGAACGTGAAGTAGTAAATCAGCGCCATCGGAATGCCGATGATAATGGCACTCAGGAAGTTGGTCTGATAGCCGTTAAACGACGGCAGGATCCCGAACGACAGGTAGTCGATAAAGCCCGCCGAGAACGATTTGGCGATATGCGCGTGCAGCAGGTACATGGTCATGTACGCCAGGCCCGCCATGATGGCGTTGAAGACGTACAGAATCGGCGCCACGAAGATAAAGGTGAACTCTACCGGCTCGGTGATCCCCGTCAGGAAGCAGGTGAGGGCAGCGGAGAAGAGAATACCGGCCGCGATTTTCTTATTCTTCGTATGCGCTTCGTGGTACATCGCCAGGCATGCCGCGGGCAGCGCGAACAGCATCAGCGGGAACTCGCCCTGCATGAACTTACCGGCGTTCTGGTAGGTGTCGCTGCTGAAGGATTTCACCCCCTCTTCGAGCATTTTGAACCAGATGGTCTGGTCACCGTGGATCACCTGGCCCGCCTGGGTGGTGTAATCCCCGAACGAATACCAGAAGGACGGATACCAGATGTGGTGCAGGCCGAGCGGGATCAGCGCGCGCTCCACCAGCCCGAAGATAAAGGTTGATGCCGCCTGGTTATCACCGTTTACGATCACGGAGAGCGCGTCGATACCGGCCTGAATATGCTGCCAGACGTACGGTAGCAGCAGCCCCATCAGGAAAGAGAGGAACGCCGTGGCGATCGCCACAAAGCGCTTCCCGGAGAAGAAGCCGAGGAACTCCGGGAGCTGCATGGTGTGGAAGCGGTTGTAGCACCAGGCTGCGAGAATACCGCAGATAAGCCCGCCGAAGACGCCCATCTGCAGCGTCGGGATGCCGACCACCATGGCATATTTTCCGCCCTGTGAGGCCATTTCCGGCGTAATGCTCAGCACGGTGCTGATGGTGATGTTGGTGACAAACACCGACACCGCCGCCGAGAGTGCTGCAATGCCGGATTCCGAGGCCAGACCGACAGCAGAGCCGATGGCAAACAGCATCGGCAGGTTATCAAAGATAACCCCGCCAGCGTTCATCATCAGCGGCAGGTGGAACTTATCGCCGAAGGCCAGCAGCAGGCCCGCAGCGGGAAGCAGTGAAATTGGCAGCATTAAGGCGCGACCAATCATCGATAACTTAGACAGCGATTTAACAAACCCTGATATCAGACTCATGCTGATTTCCCCCGAGTAGCGCTTTTTAAGCGCTGTTATAGTAAGTAGAACGTTTTAGTAGAACGTTCTACTTATCGTGGGGAAAGAGTGAAAAACGCGCAACTGAAATCTCACCTTTCAACAGATGAAATAGTGATTATTTGAAGTTGATCGATAAATAACCGTGATGGTTGTGGGGGATTTTTATCCCCTCTCCCTGTGGGCTGAGGAATCCCCACAAAATAATACCTGCACGGACAACCCCCTCTCCCTTGAGGGAGAGGGCTGGGGTGAGGGGGAACATACGGCTCTGGTGGTCATTCCGTTCACTTTATGTTACTTGCTACTCTGTAAGGACATGGCCGGTGAACGTGCCAGGGCGGCTCAATCGCCGCCGCCCTGGCGACCCGGGCTCCCGGCGGTAAATCGCCGCTTCGCGGTGCCTTCGGCTTATTCCTTTCGGCTTGTCGGAGGCGGGCGGAGGTAACGTCCCTGTAAAGCCCGCCCTCTCGGCGCATCCATGCGCCTCGCCCCGGCCTACAGGAAACGCCTCAGCGATTTACAGCCGGACCAGGACATCGCTGTAAGTTATTCATTTCTCTGAAGCAATGTTCATCGCTTCAGGAAAAAATTACTGGGGATCCCTCTCCCTGTGGGAGAGGGTTAGGGTGAGGGCATCAAACAGCTCAGCCAGTAACGGTCACGCTCTGCCCTTCAAAGCTCACGGTCTGGCCGGCGACAATCTTGCAGCGCTTGCGGGTTTCCACCACGCCGTCGACTAAAACCCGCCCGTCGGCGATAACGATTTTCGCCTGCGCGCCGCTTTCGCTCCAGCCTTCAAGCTTGAGCAGATCGCACAGCTCAACGTGCGGGTGTTTGCCTAATGAAAATGTGGCCATCTTATGCTTCCTCTACATCGTGGTACTCTTCGCATGCCTGCAAAGTATTCTGAATCAGCGTTGCTACAGTCATCGGGCCAACGCCGCCCGGCACTGGCGTAATGTAAGAGGCGCGAGCCGCCGCATCTTCGTACACCACGTCGCCGACCACTTTGCCGTTTTCCAGACGGTTAATCCCGACGTCCACGACAATCGCGCCCTCTTTGATCCACTCGCCCGGAATAAAGCCCGGCTTGCCGACCGCGACGATCAGCAGATCGGCGTTTTCAACGTGGTGACGCAGGTTTTTGGTAAAGCGGTGGGTCACGGTGGTGGTGCAGCCGGCCAGCAGCAGCTCCATGCTCATCGGACGGCCCACGATATTGGACGCGCCGATGACCACGGCGTTCAGGCCGTAGGTGTCGATGTTATAACGCTCCAGCAGCGTCACGATGCCGCGCGGGGTGCACGGGCGCAGACGCGGCGCGCGCTGGCACAGGCGGCCCACGTTGTACGGATGGAAACCGTCGACGTCTTTATCTGGCGCGATACGCTCCAGCACCTTCACGTTGTCGATGCCCGCAGGCAGCGGCAGCTGAACCAGAATGCCGTCGATCTCTTTATCGGCATTCAGGGTGTCAATAAGTTCCAGCAGTTCCGCTTCGCTGGTGGTTTCCGGCAAATCGTAAGAGCGGGAGACGAACCCCACCTCTTCACACGCTTTGCGTTTGCTGCCGACATAAATCTGTGATGCCGGGTTGCTGCCAACCAGCACAACGGCCAGCCCGGGAGCGCGTTTTCCGGCGGCTTTACGCGCCTTCACTTTTTCCGCGACCTCAGAGCGCACCTGCTGCGCAATCGTTTTACCGTCAATAATCTTTGCTGCCATCAGAGAGAAGATTCCGTCTGTAACGTTTGAAGGGGGGATTGCCTGTATTTTGTCAGAAGCGAGCGCCGCTGTCAGTCACCCTTTACGAGTTTTCATCCGGGAGGCGCAAAAACCCTTCTTAAGGGATGGTCAATTTCTTAGACGGGATTAGGATGTGACCTGGCGAAATGGCAGTGTTTTGACATATTTAAAAATTACATCCTGAGCTACTTTGTCTCCTCCGAAATAAGTTTTCAATTATGCAATTGAACGTATTTCTTATTCCCGATTTTTCGCGGGAAGGGTTATTTACATTTTAAAGGAATAGACATGAAACTCAGCAACATTGCTTCTTCTGTTATTGCAACACTGGCCCTGGTCGCGGGTGCCGCTAATGCAGCCGATCCCGTTACGCCGGTTACCGTAAATGGCGGTACCGTGCATTTTAAAGGTGAACTGGTTAATGCTGCTTGTTCAGTAAATACCGATTCTTCCGAGCAGACGGTTAATCTCGGTCAGTATCGTACCGCGAAATTCACCAAAGTCGGCGACACCACCTCTAATATTCCGTTCAACATTGAACTGAATGACTGCGATCCACTGGTTGCGAAAACCGCTGCCGTTGCTTTCACCGGCCAGATCGACGCGACCGACAAAACCCTGCTGGCCGTGACGTCCGGTAACAACGACAACACCGCGAAAGGCGTGGGTATCGAGATCCTCGACAGCAAATCCAGCGTGCTGACCCCGGACGGTGCCACCTTCTCTGCCGCGAAAGACCTGATTAAAGGGACTAACACCCTGCAATTCACCGCGCGCTACAAATCAACGGCTGCAACCACCGAGCCAGGCCAGGCGAACGCTGACGCCACCTTCGTAATGAAATACGAATAATACCCTCGCACAGGGATGTTCAGGCCTCAGGGACGAGGCCCGTCATACGCTACTGCCAGGAACGAAGGATGACAAGGACTGGAACACTACTGCTTTTAACCCTTGCGATGGCCTGCCCGGCATCGGCGCATACCGTGGTGATCGAAGGCGGCAAGGTGCATCTTCGTGGGGAGCTGGTAAACGGCGGCTGCGCCGTGGCGCCCGACAGCCAGAATATGCGCATCGACATGGGGCAGTACCGAACCAATTCATTTTCCGGTGTGGGCAGCTTTTCAACGGTTAATGTGCCGTTCACCGTGCGGCTGCTGGACTGCAGCGTGGATGTCTCCCGCATCGTGGGGATCCAGTTTCAGGGCGTGACGCCTGCGGAAGATCCGCAGGTTTTTCTGGCGACATCGCGGCCAGGTGAAACGCCTGTCAGCAGCGGTGTAGGGCTGGCGCTTTTTGATGAGCAGCAGCGTCAGATTATCCCGAATGCGACGGCCGTCAGCTGGTTGCCCGTGAATACCAGCGAGCTCGCATTTCATTTTAGCGCCCGCTATCGCGCTATTTCCGAACACCTCGTGCCAGGCAATATTCAGTCGGATGTCTGGTTTACGTTGATTTATCCATAACACCTGCGAACACATTATTAAAGGTACGGTTTTGATGAATATGCTAATTAAACCAGGACTGCTTTTATCGTTTATTTTAATGATGGTTTCTGCTTGCGCGAATGCTTCCGGCGGTATTGCGCTGGGGGCCACGCGCGTTATTTATCCGGCGGATGCGAAGCAAACGTCGCTGGCGATCACCAACAGCAATAAACAAGAACGCTACTTAATTAACGCGTGGATCGAAAATGCCAGCGGGCAAAAGGAAAAAACCTTTGCCGTCACGCCGCCGCTGTTCGTTAGCGAGCCGGACAGCGAAAACACGCTGCGTATTATTTACGCCGGGCCCGCGCTGCCCGCCGATCGCGAATCGCTCTTTTACATGAACGTGAAGGCGATCCCGTCAGTGAACAAAGCGAAAACGGAAAATAATAACGTGCTGCAGCTGGCGATCCTTTCGCGCATCAAGCTGTTTGTGCGCCCGAATAACCTGGCGATGCAGCCGGATGAGGCGCTTTCCCAACTGCGCTTTGAGCGCGTGGGGAACCATCTCAAAGTCAGCAACGCCTCGCCGTATTACATCACTCTGGTCAACCTGAAGCTGGGCGGTCAGACGCTGGAAAACCTGATGGTCGCGCCGAAAAACTCGGCTCAGCAGGTGCTGCCCGCCGGGGCCGGCGGTACGCTCTCCTGGCAGAGCGTGAATGACTACGGCGCCATTACACCGGCGCGCAGCGTCAACCTGTGAGCAGAGTCAGGGCGATGAAAAACCACCAGGGACGTTACTGCCCGGTTGCACTGGCGCTGATGGCCGCGCTCTGGCCGCAGGCTGGCTGGAGCGAAAGCTACTTCAACCCGGCCTTCTTATCCGACGACACCGCCAGCGTGGCGGATTTGTCGCGTTTTGAACAGGGGCACCAGCAGGCACCCGGCATCTATCGCGTGGATATCTGGCGTAACGATGAGTTTATCGGCACCCAGGACGTGCGTTTTGAACAGGCCGAGAACACGCCGCCGGTGGCGGGCGGCCTGTCGCCGTGCATTACGCGCGCGATGCTCGATCGCTTTGGCGTCAACGTTGCCGCATTTCCCGAGCTGGCGAAGGTGCAGGGTGAAACGTGCGTTCCATTGACCACGGCCATTCCCGGCAGCGAAACGGTATTTAACTTTGCTTCACAGCGCCTGAACGTCAGCCTGCCGCAGGTGGCAATGCAAAACAGCGCGCGCGGCTATATTCCGCCTGAACAGTGGGATGAAGGCATTCCCGCCGCGCTGGTGAACTACAGCTTTACGGGCAACCGGGGAAGCGAAGACGACAGCTATTACCTGAACCTGCAGAGCGGGCTGAACTATGGCGCCTGGCGTTTACGCAACAACGGCGCATGGCGCTACACGCAAAATAACGGGAAGCGGCGCAGCGAGTGGCAGAATAT
Source organism: Enterobacter cloacae complex sp. P47BA (assembly GCF_014930485.1). Lineage (NCBI taxonomy): Bacteria > Pseudomonadati > Pseudomonadota > Gammaproteobacteria > Enterobacterales > Enterobacteriaceae > Enterobacter > Enterobacter cloacae complex sp. P47BA. The sequence continues at coordinate 70,634 of NZ_JADBRF010000004.1, forward strand.
TGGCACCTGGGCGCAGCGCACCGTTATCCCACTGAAAAGTGAGCTGGTGCTGGGCGACAGCAACACCGGGAATGACGTTTTCGACAGCGTCGGTTTTCGCGGCGGGCGGCTCTATTCGTCTGACAGCATGTATCCCGACAGCCTGCAGGGTTACGCGCCGACCGTGCGCGGTATTGCCCGTACGCCTGCCAAAGTGGTGGTTCGCCAGAACGGCTACGTTATCTATCAAAGCTACGTCCAGCCCGGCGCGTTCGCCATTACCGATCTTAACCCGACCTCCTCCAGCGGTGACCTTGACGTCACGGTGGAAGAGAAAGACGGCAGCCAGCAGCGCTACACCGTGCCGTACTCCACCGTGCCGCTCCTGCAGCGTGAAGGGCGCTGGAAATATGACCTCGTGGCGGGGGATTACCGCAGCGGTAACAGCGACCAGGATACACCGTTCTTCGCCCAGGGCACCCTGATTACCGGCCTTGCTAACGGCTTTACGCTCTATGGCGGTACCCAGCTGGCGTCACGCTATACCGCAGTGGCCGTCGGGGCCGGAAAAAACCTCGGTGACTGGGGCGCAGTCTCCGTCGATATCACCCACGCCCGCAGCCAGCTCGCGGACGACAGCAAACATGAAGGTCAGTCCCTGCGTTTTCTGTATGCAAAATCGCTGAACGGGTTTGGCACCAACTTCCAGCTGCTGGGCTACCGCTACTCAACGAAGGGGTTTTACACCCTGGACGACGTGGCCTGGCGCTCAATGGAGGGCTACCAGTATGCCGATAGCCAGGACGATAACGATGTGCCGGACGTGCAGAGCTATCACAACCTGACGTGGAATAAAAAAGGCCGCTTCCAGCTCAATATTTCCCAGTCGCTGGGGGATTACGGCTCGGTCTATATCTCCGGGAGTGAGCAAACCTACTGGGGGACGGACGAAACGAACCTCTGGTATCAGCTGGGCTACGCGGGGGGCGTTAAGGGGATCAACTACTCCCTGTCATGGTCGTGGAACAAATCCGTCGGGATCGACGGTACCGACCGGATCGCGTCGTTTAACGTCTCCGTGCCGTTTAGCCTCTTTACCCGCCAGGGCTATCGCCGGGACAGCGCGATCGATCGCGCCTATGCCACCGCATCCGCCAGCCGAAACAGCGATGGCGACACGAGCTGGCAAACCGGCGTCAGCGGCACGCTGCTTGAGGACCGCAACCTGAACTACAGCGTGACCCAGGGACACGCCAGCACCAACGGCTCAAGCGGAAGCGCCAGCGCCAACTGGCAGGCAACCTACGGCACGCTGGGCGTGGGCTACAACTATTCCCGCGATCAGCACGATCTCAACTGGCAGCTCTCCGGTGGGGTAGTTGGCCATTCAGACGGCGTGACCTTCAGCCAGCCGCTGGGCGATACCAACGTGCTGATTAAGGCGCCGGGGGCATCAGGCGTCAGCGTGGAAAACCAGACCGGCGTGAAGACCGACTGGCGAGGCTACGCGGTCATGCCGTACGCCACCGTCTACCGCTACAACCGCGTGGCGCTGGATACCAATACCATGAGCAACAACACCGACATCGAAAACAACGTGAGCAGCGTGGTGCCGACCAAAGGCGCGCTGGTCCGCGCCAGCTTTGATACCCGCATTGGCGTGCGCGCCCTGCTGACGGTAACGCGCGGCAACCAGCCGGTGCCGTTCGGCGCCGTGGTGCGCGAAACCCAGAGCGGCGTGACCAGCATGGTGGGGGATGACGGGCAAATTTACCTGAGTGGGCTGCCGCTGGAAGGCGAACTGCTGGTCCAGTGGGGTAACGGGGCGCAGTCCCAGTGCCGTGCGCCTTACAGCTTGCCTGAAAAGAGCCTGCAACAGGCGATCACACTTAAGGGGATCCGCTGTGATTAAAATCCATATCTTTGCCTTGTCGCTTCTGGCAATCCTGCCCGCGACAAACGCGTTAGCCACCGTGTGCGTCAATGAAAAGGGCGTGCCGACGGAGGTGCATTACGACCTGACGGATAAATTCAACAGCTCGAATAACCAGGTTGGGCAGGTTGTCACCCTCAGCGAGAAATCGCAGTGGGTGGGGGTAAACGCCGTCTGCCCGAAGGGCACCGTCGGGAATACCACCAAGCGCAGCTACGTGACGGATTACCCGATCACCGGGACCAGCGATGGCTATCAGTATCTGAAGCTTAACGACTATCTGGACGGGGCGATGAAGATCACGGACAGCTATGCTGGCGCGTTTTATCCACCCAAAAACTATATCCAGATGGGGAGCCATCCGAACGTTTCAAAAAACAAACCGTTTGGCGTGCAGGATTCCAGCCTTATTTTCCGTCTTAAGGTGACCCGACGCTTTATCAATATGGTGGTGATCCCGCGTGCCACCATGTTCCGCGTTTACGTCACCACCACCTCCTCCGATCCGTTGACCACGCCGGTCTACACCATCAGCTACAGCGGAACCATTCAGGTGCCGCAGAGCTGCGCCATCAACGCCGGCAATGTGGTTGAATTTGATTTCGGCGACATTGGCGCCTCCCTGTTCAGCAAGGCGGGCGTGGGTAACAAGCCGGAGGGCGTCTCATCGCAAAGTAAAACCATCGCGATTAAATGCACCAACGTGGAGGCAAACGCCATGCTGACGATGCGCGTCGAGGCTGAAAAGGTCTCCAATAATGTGGTGGTGTCGGATAACCCGGATGTGGGGTTTATCATTGCCAACGAGAGCGGTGCGCCGCTCACGCCTAACAACCTGACGAGCAAAATTCCGTTCCGCCTGGACGACAGCGCGCAGGCGCAGGTGGGGATCCGGGTCTGGCCGGTGAGCGTGACGGGCAACAAGCCAGCGGAAGGACGCTTTACCTCGCGCGGATATTTGCGTGTGGATTACGACTAAGGAGCAGACATGCGAAACGGGATCCGTTTTATCACCGTGGCGCTCTTTGCGCTTTGCACCCAGGCTCAGGCGGAAACCGCATTGGGCGAAATTAATATTCGGCTCTACGGCAATATCGTCGATTTTACCTGCGTGGCAGAGGGTAACGATAGCGACAAAACGGTCACGCTGGGCACCTGGCCCACGAAGCAGCTCAACACCACGGGGAGCCGCACGCAGCCTATGCCCTTCACGCTGAAGCTGACCGGCTGTCCGCCCGGGGCGGCGTCCATTACGTTCTCGGGTAAGGCAGACGGGAGCAATAGCGGGTTGCTGGCACTGAATGATGCCAGTACAGCGAGCCACGTCGCCGTCGAGATCAGGGATGCGGATAAAACGCGTCTGGCGCTTCAGCAGGCCAGCCAGCCGGTCACGGTTGATGCACAGGGGAATGCGACCCTATCATTTTATGCCAATTATATTGCCACGGCCGATAACCCTCAGCCCGGACGGGCTGATGCGGATGCTACCTTCATGATTAATTATAATTAGCGCTGACCGCACTCCCTGCAGCTCGGATAAACTGCAGGGAGTGAATTCAGGTTATAGCAGCTCGTGCGCTTTGGCGTAATCTATTAATTCCACGATGCTTTGTACGCCAAGCTTGGAATAAATATTGGATTTGTGCGCACTGATGGTCTTATTGCTCAACAGTAACTGTTCAGCAATCTCCTTATTGGATAATCCATTCGCCAGATAACGTAATACCGTGACCTCGCGATTCGATAATGGCATATCCGCTGCCATCCCTTTTCCCGAACCCATATGGTTTATAAAATTCAGCGTTTCCGACGGGAAAAAAGAATAACCCATCAGAATCATCTCTACGGCGTTGTAGATCTCACCCAAATCTTTTCGTTTACTGACGAAGCCGTTGGCCCCGGCGCGAATCGCACGACCCGCGTAAAATAACTCTGATTTAGAGGAGAGGAACAGAATCTTGATGTCTTTGTTTAAGTTTCTGATTCTCTTCAGTAAAGCGAAGGCGTCTGTGCCCGTAAGTTCGATGTCAAGGATCACCAAATCGATAGGATGATTGCGAATGCAGTCAAGAACTTCATGGCTATCGCCAGACTTAAGCTTGACTGTGATATTTTTATTTTTCTGTAGCAGGACCTCTATCGACATTCTGACGATAGGATGTTCGTCCATAATGATAACGGATGCCGGTTTCATTTTTAATGCCTCAGATTGTTAAAAGCGTTATGCAGAGTTTTGTAAAACTCTCGAAATGCCGGAAGGATATAAAGTGCAGATCCCTATACCGTAGTATTTCCCTGGAAAGAGCGAAAGCATCCTTGTTTACGTAATGAAAAGAACAGTGCCTCAGCGCGGTCATCTCATTTGGCTGGTGTTGGCAAAAAGATTTTTCTTATTCAGATTTGGTACGCATCTTATTATACAGAGTAAGTTTTTTCCGAAAACCCTCTAAATTAGTCTCCGCTTATTGGTTTGTATTATCTTCTGGATCTTAATGGCTATTTTTTTAAATTTAGCGGAAATATCCTGTTATCCCATTTACCGCATCTTTTCATCTTTATGTAATAACAAAAAATAACAGATGTCTCTTTATGTTGCGTAATTGTTAATAAAAAAGGCCGTCGATTCGGCGGGCGACCCAGGGTCAAAGAGGCGAAAAAGTGCCCTCGCAAGGTGTCAAACCTTCATCTGAAAGTGCTTAAGGCGCATCAACGTCACGCCATCATCGCGCAGGAGAACATGCTATCCACTTTGCTTTCCGCTCCTGAAGAGTGAAGCGAAGCTGCTTGTTTTTACATCATTATCATCTTATTAACGCATTCTGCATTCACTTAACGGATGGAGGAAAGTGCTGCCTTTGGTTCATTCTGTGACATTTCACATGGTTCCGAACCATAAATTAGGAATAGTTATAAAATCGAATACATTGTTAAAATTTAACCATTTCATAACATGCGTGGTAAGTAAATTCCTAAAGCGCTTTAGGAAATAAGAAGTTAGTGCGTAAGTTAAAACGTGCAGTCAGAGAGGTTATTAAGAAGGTGTAACAATTCCTGGCGATGGCTCAGCCCCAGCTTAAGCAGGATGCAGCTAAGACGATAGATAATGCGGCTATAGGGGCGATTCTGCAGAAGGGCAATCTGACGCAGCGTCTTACCGCGGGCAAGCTCCTGCAAAATGGGCCATTCATTGCGGGAAAACCAGTCTTTATCGGACCCCTGCGGCGGGCGGGCATCCATCAGGCTGTGTTGAAGCCCTGCCGCGTTCATCTGACGTTCCAGCACGTGAAAAGGCCCCGCCGCTTTGCAGAAGAGGCGGGTATCATAATTATCTGCCCGGACCAGTAGCCACGGCGTCAGGAAGGGGGGATACAGGCTATGCCTTCTTAACTGATCCAGTTGATCAATCAGCCCGGTGGAACGGCTTTCTACATCCACCACCAGACGCGCTGAAGGCCATTGTGCCTGAGCGCCGAGCGCATCATCCAGTGAAATATAGTCGCAACAGCTGCTCAGGGGAAACTGCCCATTGAGAAAACCGGTGCGCAGAAAATGATCCTCCGTGACAAGAATGATAAACGGAGCGTCGGTTTTTCGGGGCTGGCTGATGGACTGGCTCAAAAACTCGAGCCGGTCGAAAAAGGGGGGAGCAAAAGGTGAGTGCGTAAATCCCAGTGCATCACTTCCTGTACGCCGCCGCCGGTAACGGCGCACTGTCATTCGCATGGTCTCCCTCCTGGAAATGGCTCTTTAATCCTCCGGCCATGTCCAGGACGGCCAGTAATATCCCTGGCCGAGATCTGCGCCTGCCTGCAGTGCCCAGGTGCGATCGCGTTCAGTCTCAATACCTTCGATGAGCACGCTCCCGGCCAGCTGAAAGCAACGTGAAACCAGCTGCCTCAGCGCGGGTGTGGCGCGTAAACGCCAGAATGCGCCCTTATCAATTTTGATGCCGTTCAACGGTAATCGACAAAATAAAAACGGCTGAATGACCGTTTCGTCGATGTCATCCAGCCATATACTGTGCCCCTGTTCCCGGAGTTTCGACAGGTTTTGAATGACGCGCTGCTTCTGTGCGGCAGAGAACGCCAGAAAGGCAGAGAGGTCAACAATCTCGATATTCAGCGGCGTGTTTTTCAGATTGATGAGCCGCTGAAAAGACGCTGGCTCTGTCAGAACGGTTATCGGCAGATTAATAAAAAGGTTATTACCGTGCGGCGTCTTTTTTAGTGCGGCAAGCTGCGCTTCAAGCAGCGTCATTGACCAGCCTGCCGACTGATGGCGGAAAAAATCCTCGCTGTGCTGCGTTTCGGACAGAATGCTAAGCACCTCCACGCCAACCTGACGCTGAGAGGTGAGGGCGACGACAGGCTCCAGTTTGATGCCGACGATGTCCTGAGAAATAAACTGTAACCGGGGGGGCGTATCGAACGGGTTTTGCGCTGTCACTCCATTGTCCTGTTGTCTGTCAGCCTCCAGGCGGCCGGGAAACCTCGCTCTAGTGTGACGAGCCGACGAGCAGGAAAACAGCAGGCGTTACTTAAATGCAACTAAGCCTTTTCGCAGCGCTAAATTTTACGGTGAAACAGCGAGAAATGTTGAGAAAATAGCCGTATTTACAATCGGCTAGCGGTAATTGCCCCCGAAAACGGAAAAGGCATTGACTCACCTGACATTGACCGTATAATTCTTCGCGTTTCACCACCGCGAAGTTCACTCTTCTCAGTGCGCCCTTAGCTCAGTTGGATAGAGCAACGGCCTTCTAAGCCGTAGGTCGTAGGTTCGAATCCTACAGGGCGTGCCATTTAGAAACAGGCACTTACGCCAGTTTCAAACCAGCCTGATTTTCTCCTTGTGTCGTATTTGCGTCATGGTTGCCAAAATGGCCTCAATTTTCCGTGCGTGTTCACTTAAATGGTTCAGCGCAAGGTGAGCATCCCCTTTTATCACGCATTAACTTGAGCAGGATCCTGCAGAGATTTGCGCTTGCCAAAGCATAGATAATGCGTATAGTTCTCATTTGCATTGCAACCAATATATTCTAAGGCCCGTCCACGGGCTATTTTTGCGCGCACTTTCAAACGAGTTAACGATGAACAACACCAAAATGCACAAAACGCTGCTGGCGCTCGCCATTGGCGCGGTTACACATTCCGCCTGGGCGGCAGAGGATAAAAAAGAAGACACCATCGTTGTGCAGTCTGCACCTGCCGGCGACTTTAAACCCGGTGGCGACCAGCTGGTGCCGGCCTTCCTTGACGGACAGGTGGCGAACGGCGGGCGAATGGGGATGCTCGGCCAGCAGAACGCCATGGACGTGCCGTTCAACATCATCAGCTACACCTCAAAGCTGGTGGAAGATCAGCAGGCGAAAACCATTGCTGACGTGGTCGCCAACGACGCGGGCGTGCAGTTTGTTCAGGGTTACGGCAACAGCGCAGAAACCTTCCGCATTCGCGGCCTGAAGTTTGACGGCGACGACATGACCTTCGGTGGCCTCTCCGGCGTGCTGCCGCGTCAGGTGGTGGATGCCCAGATGGTTGACCGCATTGAGATCTTCAAAGGGGCCAACTCCCTGATGAACGGCGCGGCAAGCTCGGGCGTGGGCGGGATGATTAACCTTGAGCCTAAACACGCGGGCGACACCCCGCAGGCGAAAGTGGGCGTGGACTACACCTCGGATTCCCAGATTGGCACCACCCTGGATGCGGGCCGTCGCTTTGGCGATAACGACCAGTTCGGCGCGCGCGTGAACCTCGTGCATCGTGAAGGGGAAACCGGCGTACCGAACGACCGCCGCCGCACCACGCTGCTCTCTACCGGCCTGGACTACAAAGGCGACCGCTTCCGCACCTCGCTGGATCTGGGCTATCAGAAGAAAACCTTCCACGGCAGCCCGACCAGCGTCAACATCTCGGCGGTGGACTTCGTGCCTGAACCACCGAAAAACGATCGTAACTTCTCGCAGAAGTGGGCCTACAGCGATATCGAAAACGAGTTCGGGATGTGGCGCAGCGAGTATGACATCACCGATAGCTGGACGGCCTATACAGGCCTGGGCGCGCAGCACGCGCACGAAGAGGGGATCTACAGCGCGCCGAAGCTGGTGGACAAGAGCGGTAACGCAACGGTCAGCCGTCTGGATACCAACCGCATCAGCGATTCCGTCAGCGGGATGGCGGGCATTCGCGGTAACTTCACTACCGGCTTCGTATCGCACAAGGTCAACGTTGGCTATTCCGCGATGACCAAAAACGAAAAAATCGCGTGGAAAATGTCGGCGGCGAAGGATAACCCGACCACCAACATCTACCACAACACCGGCGTGGATATGCCGGACAGCACCAACTTCAACGGCTCCGGCGGTAAATACAGCGATCCGCTGACCAGCGGGCGCACCCGCACCCAGGGCTGGCTGCTGAGCGATACCCTGGGCGTGCTTGATGACAAGCTGCTGTTCACCGCAGGCGCGCGCCATCAGAAAGTGGTCGTTCGCGGGTATAACAAAATTACCGGCGCAGAGAACGACGCGGACGGCTTCGACGGCAGCCGCTGGATGCCAACCTACGGCGTGGTTTACAAACCGTGGGAAGAAATTTCCCTCTACGCCAACCACACCGAAGCGCTGCAGCCGGGCAAAACCGCACCTAACACCGCCACCAACTACGGCCAGAGCACCGGCATCGTTCACTCTAAGCAGAACGAAGTGGGCGTGAAGGCGGACTTCGGGCGCGTGGGCGGCTCTCTGGCGCTGTTTGAGATTAAAATGCCCTCGGCGATCCTCGATGCTAACAATCACTACGGCCTGGATGCGGAGCAGCGCAACCGTGGCGTGGAGCTAAACGTCTTCGGCGAGCCGATGCTCGGGATGCGTCTGAACGCCAGCGCCACCTGGCTGCAGGCGGAGCTAACCAAAACCAAAAACGGCGTGAATCAGGGCAACGATGCAATTGGTATTCCGAACTTCTACGCCGTGCTGGGCGCGGAGTACGACATCAAGCCGGTTGACGGCCTGACAGCGACCGCGCGCGTGAACCACTCCGGCACGCAGTATGCCGACCTCGCGAACAGCAAAAAGCTGGATAGCTACACCACGCTGGATCTGGGCATGCGCTATCGCTTCGCGGTGAACCACAACGCAAACCAGATGACCGTGCGCGCGGGCATCGACAACGTGACCAATGAGAACTACTGGGCCAGCGTGGACGATTCCGGTACCTACATCACTCAGGGCGAACCGCGTACCTTTAAGGTCTCGGTTGGCTACGAGTTCTAAGCGTTCCACCTCGTTATCCGGGGCACGGATGCCCCCATCCTTCCGTCATCGTGTTATAAAATTGTAATAAAAGCTTCTTACACTGGTCGCCAACTCTTTACCTCTTGGCCAATGACAGGAAGCCGCTATGGGCAGACCCCTCAAATCCGTTTTTAAAAAAGAACATCGCGACGACATCGCTAACCGCAGCGCAAACCCGGTATTCTCCGAGGTGGCAGAGGTGTTTCTCTCCCGCCGCCGTTTTCTCCAGATGGGGGCCGTTGCGGGGGCCGCCGTATCATTCCCGTTTCTGATCAAACCTGAGAACGCCATTGCCGCGGTATCGAAACCTTCCGCGCTGGCAAAAGCAGTTTCCCTGGGCTTTACCAGCATCGACGTCTCCACCGAAGATACGGTCAGGGTGCCGGAAGGCTATATTGCCCGCCCGTTCTATCGCTGGGGTGACCCGACGGGGATCAAAAACAACATGCCGGCCTTTAAGCCGGACGCCAGCAACACCACGGACGAACAGGCCGTGCAGGCGGGCATGCACCACGACGGCATGGCGTGGTTTAGCCTGCCGCAGGGGGAGCAAAACCCGGAGCATGGCCTGCTGGCGATGAACCATGAATACATCGACAACGGGATGCTGTTTACCGACGGTACGGCGAACTGGAGCCTCGACAAGGCCCGCAAGGGGCAGAACGCGATGGGCGTGTCGGTAGTGGAAGTGAAAAAAGCGGGCAGCGACTGGCAGGTGGTACGCCCGTCTTCATATGCCCGCCGCATCACCGTCAATACGCCGATGCAGCTTACCGGCCCGGCGCGGCATCAGGACTTAATGAAAACCGCCGCCGACCCGCAGGGGGAGCGCGTGCTGGGCACCATGCAAAACTGCGCTAACGGCCACACGCCGTGGGGCACCTATCTTACCTGCGAGGAAAACTGGTCGGATATTTTTGTCAAAAAAGCCGATCTCAATCCGCTGGAAAAACGCTACGGCATCAGCGACAGCGATGAATCCTACCGCTGGAACGAGGTGGACGAGCGGTTCAGCGTGGATAAAACCCCTAACGAACCCAACCGTTTCGGCTGGGTGGTGGAGATCGATCCCTACAACCCCACCTCCACACCGCGCAAGCACACCGCGCTCGGTCGCTTCAAGCATGAGGGGGCAGCCGTCACGCTCGCCGCCGATAACCGCGTGGTGGTCTACATGGGGGACGATCAGAAGTTTGAGTACATCTATAAGTTTGTCTCGGACAAAAAATACGATCCCGCGAACCGTGAAGCCAATATGCAGCTGCTGACCTCCGGCACGCTGTACGTCGCCAGGTTCAACGAGGACGGGAGCGGAGACTGGCTGCCGCTGATCTTCGGGCAAAATGGCCTGGATAAGAGTAAAGGGTTTGAAAGCCAGGGCGATCTGCTGATTAAAACTCGCCTGGCGGCCGACGCGGTGGGGGCGACCAAAATGGATCGCCCCGAATGGATAGCCGTCGATCCGCACGCCAGCGGCAGCGTCTACTGTACGCTCACCAACAACAGCGATCGCGGGAAAGAGGGGAAAGCGCCGGTGGATGCCGCCAACCCGCGCGCCAACAACGTGTTTGGGCATATCATGCACTGGCACGAAGACGGCGCGGACCCTGCTGCCGCACGCTTTAAGTGGGATATTCTGGTCATGGCCGGACGCACCGACGGCGACGATCCGAAGGCCAAAGGCTCCATGCAGGGCGCGGCATTCGGCAGTCCGGACGGACTCTCTTTCGATCATCAGGGCGTCCTGTGGATCCAGACCGACGTCTCCTCCAGCACCATCAATAAGAAAGCGTATGAGGGGATGGGCAATAACCAGATGGTGGCGACCATTCCGGGCACCAACGAGTATCGCCGTTTCCTGACCGGGCCGCGCGGGTGTGAGATCACCGGCATTGCGTTTACGCCGGACAACCGCACGCTGTTTATCAACATTCAGCACCCAGGGGAGGGCGGGGATGATATTACCGACCCGGCCAATCCTCGCGCCGTCTCTAACTGGCCGGACGCCAGTCCGAACGGACGCCCGCGATCGTCCACGGTGGTGATCGTTAAAGCAGACGGCGGAATTATCGGGTCGTGACGTTTATCCGCCGGGCGCACGCGCTGGCCCGGCGTTAAGCTTGCTACCACCAGCATGAAGTGTTAAAACGTGCCCCTTCTAAAAAAGAGACAGGGGTAGGGCGTGAAAGACGCGTCATCCGCTTCAGGCCATGGTCGCGCTGAAGCCTCGTCGGATCAGAATCCGACGCTGCAACGTGGTTTGCAAAATCGACATATTCAGTTAATTGCCCTCGGTGGCGCAATCGGTACCGGGCTGTTTCTCGGCATCGGCCCCGCCATTCAGATGGCCGGCCCGGCGGTTCTGCTGGGTTACGCTATCGCCGGGATTATCGCCTTCCTGATCATGCGCCAGCTCGGCGAGATGGTCGTTGAAGAGCCGGTGTCAGGCTCCTTCGCGCACTTTGCCTATAAATACTGGGGCCCGTTCGCAGGCTTCCTCTCCGGCTGGAACTACTGGGTGATGTTCGTGCTGGTGGGGATGGCGGAGCTGACCGCTGCAGGCATCTACATGCAGTACTGGCTGCCGGACGTGCCCACGTGGATCTGGGCGGCGGCCTTCTTCATCATCATTAACGCCGTTAACCTCGTCAACGTGCGCCTGTACGGTGAAACCGAGTTCTGGTTTGCGCTGATTAAGGTGCTGGCGATTATCGGCATGATCGGCTTTGGCCTGTGGCTGCTGTTCTCCGGCCACGGCGGCGAGCGGGCCACTATCGACAACCTGTGGCAGCACGGCGGCTTTCTGGCGACCGGCTGGAAAGGGCTCATCCTCTCGCTGGCGGTGATTATGTTCTCCTTCGGCGGTCTGGAGCTGATTGGCATTACCGCGGCCGAAGCGCGCGATCCGCACAAAAGCATTCCTAAAGCGGTCAACCAGGTGGTGTACCGTATTCTGCTGTTCTATATCGGCTCGCTGGTGGTGCTGCTGGCGCTTTACCCGTGGGTGGAAGTGAAGTCCGACAGCAGCCCGTTCGTGATGATTTTCCACGATCTCAACAGCAACGTGGTCGCTTCGGCACTGAACTTCGTCATTCTGGTGGCCTCTTTGTCGGTGTACAACAGCGGGGTCTACTCCAACAGTCGTATGCTGTTTGGCCTCTCCGTACAGGGCAACGCGCCGAAGTTCCTCACCCGCGTCAGCCGCCGCGGCGTGCCGGTGAATTCGCTGTTCCTTTCCGGCGCGATTACGTCTCTGGTAGTGCTAATTAACTACCTGCTGCCGAAACAGGCCTTTGGCCTGCTGATGGCGCTGGTTGTGGCGACGCTGCTGCTGAACTGGATCATGATCTGCCTGGCGCACCTGCGCTTTCGCGCGGCGATGCGCCGCAAAGGGCGCGAAACGCAGTTTAAGGCGCTGCTCTACCCGGCGGGGAACTACCTCTGTATCGCCTTCCTTGGGCTGATTCTGGTGCTGATGTGCACCATGGATGAGATGCGACTTTCAGCAATGCTGCTGCCGGTATGGGTGGTGTTCCTGTTTATCGCGTTTAAGCTTTCACGCAAAAAGTAGCGCGGTTTTCTCCCTCTCCCTGTGGGAGAGGGCCGGGGTGAGGGCAACAGACCGCACCTGCCTTCACGCCCGGTGGCGCTGCGCTTACCGGGCCTACAAAACACTGCTTCATCTTTATCGTGACCCCCCTCCCAAATCTTCTACGATCCACAGGATCTTTATTTTGTAATCGATTACTTTTCATCTGAGTTGTTTTGTAATCGATTGCTTTTTCCGGGTGAGGCTTATCATGGTGTCAACTGAAAGTAGTGAAAAGGCGATAACACAGCACCGGCTGCTGGTGCCGCGGCTGTCGCTGATGATGTTTCTGCAATTTTTTATCTGGGGTAGCTGGTCGGTCACGCTCGGCCTGGTGATGACCCAGCACAACATGTCTCTGCTGATTGGCGATGCCTTCTCCGCCGGGCCCATCGCCTCGATTCTTTCGCCGTTCGTGCTCGGGATGCTGGTGGACCGCTTCTTCGCTTCGCAGAAGGTGATGGCGGTGATGCACCTCGCGGGCGCGGCGATCCTCTGGTTCGTGCCGGGGGCGCTGATTGCCGAGAACGGCGCGCTGCTGATTGGCCTGCTGTTTGGCTACACGCTCTGCTACATGCCGACGCTGGCGCTGACCAACAACATCGCGTTCCATAGCCTGGCGAACGTGGATAAAACCTTCCCGGTGGTGCGCGTGTTCGGCACCATCGGCTGGATCGTGGCGGGCATTTTCATCGGCGTCACCGGCGTGGCGTCCAGCGTTACCATCTTTAAGGTAGCGGCGGCCAGCTCCGTGCTGCTGGCGCTTTACAGCCTGACGCTGCCGCACACGCCTGCGCCCGCGAAAGGCCTGCCGGTGAAGGTGCGCGATCTCTTCTGCGCGGATGCCTTTGCGTTGCTCAAAACCCGCCACTTTTTCGTCTTCTCCGTCTGCGCGATGCTGATCTCCGTCCCGCTCGGCACCTATTACGCCTACACCGCCTCGTATCTGGCGGATGCAGGAATTGCCGACGTCAGCACCGCCATGTCCTTCGGGCAGATGTCCGAGATCTTCTTCATGCTGGTCATTCCGCTGCTATTCCGCCGCCTGGGGGTGAAGGTCATGCTGCTGATCGGCATGCTGGCGTGGTTTGTGCGCTACGCCATGTTCGCGCTGGGCGTCAGCGAGGAGGGGCGCATTCTGCTGTATCTCGGCATTCTGCTCCACGGCGTCTGCTACGATTTCTTCTTTGTCGTCGGCTTTATCTACACCGACCGGGTGGCAGGCGAAAAGGTCAAAGGCCAGGCCCAGAGCATGATCGTGATGTTCACCTACGGCATCGGCATGCTGCTCGGCTCGCAGATTTCCGGCGCGCTCTATAACCGCCTGGTGGCAGGGCAGACCGTGCCGCAGGCGTGGGTGACATTCTGGTGGATCCCGGCGGTAGCGGCCGCGGCGATCGCGCTGATTTTCCTTCTCACGTTTAAGTATGACGATGACAAGGCGTAACGTTCAGGAGGTGGTATGAGGACGATGAAAGGACCCGGCATTTTTCTGTCGCAGTTTATTGGCGCAGAAGCGCCGTTTAATTCGCTCGACGGGCTGGCTGAATGGGCGGCAGGTAAAGGTTATAAGGCGGTGCAGATCCCCTGCAACCATCCGCACATCTTTGACGTCGAGAAAGCCGCAGAGAGCCAGGCCTACTGCGATGACATCGCCGCTACGCTGGCCGCGCACGGGCTGGTTATCAGCGAGCTGTCTACCCATCTGGAAGGGCAGCTCGTGGCGGTGAACCCCGCCTACAGCGACGCGTTTGACCACTTCGCGCCCGCATCAGTGCGCGGTAACGATGCTGCCCGTCGGGCGTGGGCCACGGAGAAGCTGAAGCAGGCGGCGGTCGCCTCGGCAAGATTAGGTCTGAAAGCGCACGCCACCTTCTCCGGCTCGCTGGCGTGGCCGTTTTTCTATCCGTGGCCGCCGCATAACGAGCAGCGTTTTCAGGAAGCGTTCGAGGAGCTGGCAACCCGCTGGCGGCCAATTCTGGATACCTTTGGCGAGCAGGGGGTGGACGTCTGCTTTGAACTGCATCCCGGGGAAGATCTGCACGACGGCGTGACCTTCGAGCGTTTTCTGGCGCTGGTGGATAACCATCCTCGCTGCAACATCCTCTTTGATCCGAGCCATATGCTGCTCCAGCAGATAGACTATCTGGCCTTTATCGACATCTTCCATGCGCGTATTAAAGCGTTCCACGTGAAGGATGCCGAGTTTCGCCCCAGCGGACGCAGCGGCGTGTACGGCGGCTACCAGCCGTGGATCAACCGCGCCGGTCGCTTCCGTTCGCCCGGTGACGGGCAGATCGACTTTAAGGGCATTTTCAGCAAGCTGACCCAGTACGACTACGACGGCTGGGCGGTGCTGGAGTGGGAGTGCTGCCTGAAGGATGGTGATACCGGGGCGAGTGAAGGCAGCGAATTTATTCGCCGCCATATCATTCCCGTTTCCGGACGGGCGTTTGACGATTTCGCCGCAGGGGGCAGTCATGATTAACGTCGGGATCGTCGGCAGCGGGTTTATTGGCCCGGCACATATCGAGGCGCTCAGGCGCCTCGGGTTTGTTCAGGTGGTCGCGCTGTGCGACGGCTCGCTCGTTAAGGCGCAGGAAAAGGCGCGCCTGCTAAACGTACCGCACGCGTACGGCAGCGTTGAGGAGCTGCTCGCGCACCCTGATTTGCACGTGGTGCACAACTGCACGCCGAACCACCTGCACGCACAGATTAACCGCCAGATCCTGCGCGCGGGCAAGCACGTGTTTTCCGAAAAGCCGTTGTGCATGACGCCTGAGGAGGCGCGCGAGCTGGTGGCGCTGGCGGAGCAGGCGGGCGTGGTGCATGGCGTGAGCTTCGTCTATCGCCAGTTTGCGATGGTGCGTCAGGCGGCGAGCATGCTGCGCGCAAGCAGCCTCGGGCGGATTTTTGCCTCACACGGCAGCTACCTACAGGACTGGATGCTGCTGGAAACCGACTACAACTGGCGGGTGGATGCCGCGCTCGGCGGCGCATCGCGCGCGGTGGCGGATATCGGCTCCCACTGGTGCGACACGGTGCAGTTCGTCACCGGGCGGCGCATTACCGAGGTGATGGCTGATTTATCCATCGTCTGGCCGACGCGCAGGGCCAGCAAGGGCGGGAATCAAACCTTCTCCCATGACGAACAGGCGGAGTATGAAGACAAACCAGTCACGACCGAAGACTTTGGCTCGGTGCTGTTCCGCTTTGACGACGGCAGCAAAGGCAGCTTTAGCGTCTCGCAGGTAAGCGCCGGGCGAAAAAACCGTCTGACCTTTGAGATCAACGGCAGCGAGCGGTCGGTGGCATGGGATCAGGAGATCCCGCAGCAGCTGTGGATCGGCCATCGCGACCGGGCAAACCAGACGCTCACCGACGATCCGGGGCTGATGAACCCTGACGTTGCCGACAGCGCCCATTTCCCTGGCGGGCATATTGAAGGCTGGCCGGATGCCTTCAAAAATATGATGGCGCAGTTCTACCGCGCCGTGCAGGCGGGCGCAATGCCGGAGACGCCGCAGTTTGCGACGTTTCACGATGGCGCAAACGTGATGTATATCATTGATGCCATTGTGAAAAGCCATCAGCAGCAGCGCTGGGTGCGCGTGGAATGCTGACGCATTGCCCGGTTCGCCGGGCAACAAATTTATGGTAGCCTGCACAAAACGCTAACCGCAGGATGTATCGTCGCTATGTCAATTCAGAAAATCGCTCAGCTGGCCGGGGTTTCCGTGGCGACGGTCTCCCGCGTGCTGAATAACAGCGACACCGTGAAGGCGAAAAACCGCGAGCGCGTTCTGCAGGCGATTCAGGAGAGCAACTACCAGCCAAACCTGCTCGCCCGTCAGCTGCGCACCGCCCGCAGCTATATGATCCTGGTGATGGTGTCCAACATCGCCAACCCGTTCTGCGCCGAAGTGGTGAAGGGCATCGAAGCCGAGGCGGAGAAAAACGGCTACCGCATTCTGCTGTGCAACTCCGGCTCGGACATCGAGCGCTCCCGCTCGGGCTTGAGCCTGCTCTCCGGCAAAATCGTCGACGGCATTATCACCATGGACGCCTTCTCGAAGCTGCCGGAACTTGCCGCGCTGATTGGTTCTGCACCGTGGGTGCAGTGCGCCGAATACGCCGATGCGGGCGCGGTCTCCTGCGTCGGCATCAATGATGTGGACGCTTCACAGCATGCCGTCAGCCAGCTGGCCGACGGCGGCCGCAAGCGTATCGCGATGATCAACCACGATCTCAGCTACAAGTATGCCCGCCTGCGCGAACGCGGCTACAAGAGCGTGATCCACCTGCGGGATCTGGACTATCAGGCGGTGGAGTATGCCAGCGATCTCAGCTCCGGGGCGGGCATGGCGGCGATGCAAAACCTGTTAAAAGATAATCCGCCGGATGCAGTATTTGCCGTTTCCGATACGCTGGCGGCAGGCGCGCTGCGCGCCATTCAGCAGGCAGGTCTGCGGGTGCCAGAGGATATTGCCGTGGTCGGCTTTGACGGTACGGAGCTGGCGGACATGATTTCACTCACCACCATCGAACAGCCGTCGCGGGATATCGGGCGCAAGGCGGTCAATCTTCTCTTAAACAAAATCGACAACCCGGATGCGCCCACGGAAAGGGTGATGATGGACTGGCGCTTTATTTCCCGCGCCAGCACCTGATTATCTGGCAATAACGCCTGCCAGGGAGCGAATATCGTTCCCGGTCGGCGACTGGTGAATACGCAGGCCAAACTCATCCACTACCGCGAAAATATGGTCGAAGATATCGGCCTGAATATCTTCGTATTCCGCCCAGATTACCGTATTGGTAAAGGCATATATTTCAATCGGCAGCCCGTTGGCATCCGGCGCCAGCTGACGCACCATCAGCGTCATATCTTTACGAATACGCGGATGGTTACGCAGATATTCATTCAGGTAGGCGCGGAAGGTGCCGATATTGGTCATCTTGCGCAGGTTTAATACCGATTCCCCTTCGCCGTTCTGCTGATTCCACAGGCTGATTTCCTCATGGCGCGCGGCCAGATAAGGCTTCAGCAGTTTTGCCTGAATCAGCTTCTGCTGCTCCTGCTCGTCGAGAAAATGAATGCTGGTGGTATCGATATTCAGGCTGCGCTTGATGCGTCGCCCGCCGGAGGCGGACATCCCGCTCCAGTTGATAAAGGCGTCGGAGACCAGCGCCCACGTCGGAATGGTGGTGATGGTGTTATCGAAGTTGCGTACTTTAACGGTCGTCAGGCCGATGTCCGTCACCGTACCATTAGCGCCGTACTTCGGCATCTCCAGCCAGTCGCCGAGCTTGAGCATATCGTTGGCGGAAAGCTGAATACCCGCCACAAGGCCGAGTATCGGGTCTTTAAACACCAGCATCAGGACGGCGGCCATCGCACCCAGACCGCTGATCAGAATCGCCGGGGACTGGCCGATCAGCAGGGAGATAATCAATATCCCCACCAGGATAGCGCTCACCAGCTTGATGCCCTGGAAGATCCCCTTCAGCGGCAGCTGCGAGGCGGTCGCCATCTTTTGCGACAGATTAAATATCACGTCCAGCAGCGAGAAGAAGGAGAGCAGGGCATACACCATCACCCACAGCTTCGCGCAGGTGGTGAGTATTTCCGCCGCTTCGCTGCCTTTTTGCAGCCACAGTACCGCCTGAACGTTGACGATTATCCCCTGCAGGGTAAAGGCCAGACGGTGAAATAATTTATTCTGGGTAATGATTTGCAGCCATAAATGGCTACTGGCCTGCGCGCGTTTCTCGAATGCGCGCAGCACCAGTTTGTGCAAAATAAAATGAACAATGATGGCGGTGAGAAAAATAATACCAAAGATAATCACTAAAGAGGTGGTGTGATTAATTTCAATCCCTAACTCTTCAACCTGAGCAATTAATTCCTGCATAACGTCTCCTGTATTGTTGCAGCCCCATAATGGCGGCTGCGGATCTATTATGCAAATTCACAGGGTTATTTGGCGGCCTCACAGACCTTCACTACCGGCAGGCAGAGACGATGACGCATGCGCAGCGTCGCCAGCGCCAGGATAACCATCAGGCCGGTTTCCACCGCCAGGAAAAGGTTAATCGCCTGCGCGTAATCCCCGTAGTAATGCTGCAGCCCGTGCAGCAAAATCGCCCCGAAAATGGCCGGTCCCAGACCCAGCGCGGCCTGCTGCAGCGTGCTGAGAATGGCGCTTGCGACCCCTGCGTCGTCAGGCTGGATGTCGCGCATCCCGATGCGGTAGAAGCTGTTTACAATCAGCGCCTGACCGTAGCCCACCAGCCCGGTGGCAGGGGCCAGCGTCAGCGCGGTATTGTTCACGCCCCAAAGCCGGAACGTCGCGATGAGCGCCAGCAGGCCGATTATCTGAATTGCCAGACCCGTCAGCAGAATCGTGCTGGTACTGTAGCGGGCAATTAACCGTGGCGCGAACCAGGCAGAGATAAAATAGGTCACGCCCAGGGCGATAAAGCTGTTCCCGGACTGCCACGGCGCCATCCCCAGACCGGTCTGCATGGTCAGCGCCATACAGAACATAAACCCGGACCAGACGCTGAAAAAGAGCAGCGCAATCACGATGCCAAAGCGAACGCTGCGAAGCTGAAGCAGGCGTGGCGGGATCAGCGGATGGGCATTCTCTCGCTCCTTTTTGCGTGCGTTCTGCGCCATCAGCCAGGCCAGCGGAATAATGGCAAGAAGCATAACCTTCAGCGACCACGGCCAGTGCCACTGCGGACCGAGCGCCATCGGGAACAGCAGGCAGCAAAGAATGAGGGCCAGCAGCACGGTGCCTGTCCAGTCGATGCGCGACGGCGTTTCACGTCGGGTTTCCGGCACGTAGCGGCGGCTTAACGCCAGCACCACCAGACAAATCGGCACGTTGATAAAGAAGGCGTTACGCCAGCCCAGCCCGGCAATATCCGCCGACACCAGCCAGCCGCCGCCCATCTGCCCGACGATAAACGCAATCCCGCCAATGCCGCCAAACAGGCTAATGGCTTTCGCGTGGGCGCTCCCTTTTAGCGTGACGTGCAGCGTGGCGAGGATCTGCGGCATGATGAGCGCTGCCCCCGCGCCCTGAACGATGCGTGCGGCCAGCAGTAGTTCAATATTTCCCGCCATCCCGCACAGCAGCGAGGCCAGCCCAAAAACTGCCACGCCCCACATAAACAGGCGACGGCGGCCACGGTTATCCCCCAGCTTGCTGCCGAGCGCAAGGCAGACGGCAAAGGCCACGCCGTAGAGAGCGACAATGAGCTCCAGCTCGGTGGCGGTGGCGTGCAGCGAGTGGGTGATGGCGTCCAGCGCCACGTTGGTGATTGAGGTATCAATCATCGGCAGCATCTGGCCGGTTAACAGCAATATCAGGCCTGCGCGACCCGGTGAAACAACTGACGTATTCATGGTAACTCCATTGCGTCATTCATCAGATGGTCGTAGCATCAACCATCTGATAAACGGGTACCAGTTCTTGCTTATACTGGTACTGGCACTACCATGCAGGGGGATTTATGGCCTTGATGTCTGAACCCGTCACCTCACTTCAGGATGACACCCGAAAACAGCTGGGGGCATTTTTACGCGCCCGGCGGGAAAGCCTCGATCCCCAGCGTCTCGGCCTGCCGCGCAGCGGTCGGCGGCGCACGCCGGGCCTGCGCCGGGAAGAGGTGGCGATGCTCGCTGACGTGGGCGTGACCTGGTACACCTGGCTTGAGCAGGGCAGGGACGTCAACCCGTCCAGCGCAGTGATGGCCGCCATCGCAAAAGCGCTGCAGTGCACCCCGACCGAGGCCCGGCATCTTTTCGTGCTCGCCGGCTTGCCGCCGGGTGAAGCCCCGCAGGCGGTCTGCTGCGAGGGCATCAGCGAAGGCACGCGCCGACTGCTGGATACGCTGATGCCAAAACCCGCCAGCATTCAGAAGCCCAACTTCGACATCGTCGCGTGGAATGACAGCTTCGGGCATCTCATGGGCGTCGATTTCAACGCCATCCCGCCGGAAGACCGCAACTGTATTTACCTGTTCCTTACCCATCCGGCGTGGCGTGCGCGTCTCGGCAGACGCGACGACGTGCTGCCGATTTTCGTTTCCTATTTCCGCGCGGCGATGGCCGAGCACCGGGGCGACCCGCGGTGGGAAGCCAAACTGGCGCGCTTCTTCGCGGTGTCCGAAGAGTTCAAAACCCTGTGGCACCAGCGCAACGACGTGCGCGGCGTAGAGAACCAGCTCAAGCTGTTTACCCATCCAGAACTGGGAGATTTTACGCTGCAGCAGATGTACTGGTACTCCGCGCCGCGAAACGGATCGCGGCTACTGGTGTATCTCCCGGTGGATGAGGCGGGGGAAAGGGCGATGGAATGGCTGGCGGCGCAGGGGAAGTAAGTTTTTTGCGAGGCGCTTTCAGGTAATCAAAGCGGCTCCGGTTCTTCCTGTTAAAAAATGGGTAAGGTGGGACACGAAAAGCTAAATTAGCCTTTAATGCAAATTGCCTTATATGCTAATATCATCAGGGATGAAATATCGTGTTCAGACTTATCGTTCATGAGGCGGTAAGGGAAGAGATTCTCTTACTACCTGCTGGGGTGAAGGCGAAGCTGATTCGCCAGCTTGATAAATTGCGTTTAAACCCGACGGCTCTTCGGGAACCTGACAGCAAACCATTGCCGCATGGCCTGTTTGAAATAAGGACCGTTGGGCTGATCCATACCCGAGGTATCTATGTTTACCAGCGGGAAAAGACGATTTTTCTTTTGCGCGTGTTTGTTAAGAAGACGCAAAAAACGCCCTCTGCTGAACTTCGTCTGGCACTGAAGCGACAACAGGAGATGTTGGATGAGCAAGAAGATTATTGACTGGGATGAACTCAGGGCTGAACTGTTAAGCGATTCAGAGGTTCAGGCTTCCTTTGATGCAGAAGAGCGCAAGGAGCGTTTGCGGGAGATGCTGGCGCAATGGCGCAATCATGCTGGCCTGACGCGCGCCCAGGTGGCGGAGCGGATGGGCGTCAGCGCACCAACGGTATCAAGAATGGAAGCGAATATTACCCGGGCGAGTCTCGATACATTAACGCGTTATGCGCTGGTGTGCGGGATAAAGCATCCGCAGATTACGCTCTATTGATGCTTAATCAACTTGCTGAATTTACGCGATTTCTATTGGAAGTTAAGTTGACTATACTTATGCGATGAGAAACAACTAATGTCGCCACTAATGATTGATTCCGCAGAGTTCAGCCAAAAACTCGGGCTTATCTCCCGAAACGTCGAACATACCGAAGCATTTCTGGCGCGGGGTACTGCGGATTTTCATCTGCCGGGGTTCTTGCTGCCTGTCGGATACCGGCTTTTAAAATCGCGTTATGGTGATGAATATCGTCTCGTGACTACCGATGACGGTAAGCCTTATACGGCGTATGCCGTGAAGCTTACATTTCATAAAGAAAATACCTTTCCCCACGGTGCCGCCACGCAGGTGATGGTATGGCGTACCCCGCGCGCCGTCCACCAGCGCGTAATAAGCGGATTACCGCAATTATTTTTCCAGTGGGTGCTCAGCGAATACGATATCGTAGTCTCAGACAGCGAGCAAACGGGGGACGGGCAACGGTTCTGGCTGCGCATGATCGACTGGGCGTTCACCATGAACTATCGCATTAGCGTAGCAGACGGTACAGTGGGAGAAGAATGGACGTTAACGCCCGTAAACTCTTACGCCGAGCTGGAAGAGCGCTGGATTGCCTTTGCCTGGGGAAGCGATCGCGATGTACATCCACACCGCAGGCTGGTCATCAGTAAAACGTAACGGGCCGCGTGCAGCGGCCCGTTTGAATCAGCACTCGGTCACAATCGTGCTCAGCGGCAGACGAGACTTCGGCAGCATGGCGTTAAAATCTTCCACGCTGTGATGCCCAACTGGCACCACCACCAGGCTGGTGAAGCCTTTCTCTTTCAGGCCAAACTCTTCATCCAGAATCGCCGCGTCAAAGCCTTCAATCGGCACCGCGTCCAGACCCATCGCGCCCACGCCCAGCAGGAAGTTACCGACGTTCAGGTAAACCTGTTTCGCCATCCACTGGTCGTCATCTTTCAGATCCACGCGGTGCATATCGGCGAAGTAGGTGCGGCCCTTATGGTTCGCGGCTTTAGCTTCCGGCGTGTTGAAACGGCCATCGGCCTCTTCCTGGTCGACAACGCGTTCCAGCCAGGCGTCGTCCATCGCGGTTTTCGCGCAGAAAACCACCACGTGAGAGGCGTCCAGCATTTTGCGTTCGTTGAACACGTAAGTGCCCGCGGCGGATTTCGCCACGCGGGCTTTACCTTCCTCGGTGCTGGCCACAATGAAGTGCCACGGCTGGGAGTTGGTGCTGGACGGGCTGTACTGCAGCAGGGTTTTGATTTTCTCTGCTTCTTCAGCGGTCAGTTTTTTGGTTGGGTCGAACGCCTTGGTAGAGTGGCGTTTCAGGGCGACAGAAATGATATCCATAACTACTCCTGGTAATGAAATTCGCCCGTGCGCGGGCGCGAAAGGAGAGCAGATTACCGCGCGAAGCGGCAAAAGATAAGTGCGATTCGAGCGGTTATACTGTTCGGCACAGACGAACAATCAGGCAGGGCGTATCCATTTCTGGTCTTTTTTCGGCAGCTTATCGACGACCAGGTTCCACGAATCCTCGATCAGGTCGGCGACCAGTTCTGGCGTGATGTCCTCGGTGCCGTAGAGCGAAATCCAGCGTTTTTTATTGAGGTGGTAGCCCGGCTCAACGCCACGGTAAATCTGCTGATTTAACAGGGATTTTTCCGGGTCGGATTTCAGGCTAACGTGGGGGCGTCCGTGAGCGGTGGCCATCAGCATAAAAATTTTCCCGCCCACCTTAAACACGTCGTACTCGGGGCCAAACGGCCAGCAGTGTTCGGTGAAAGGCATCTCCAGCGCGACGCGTTTTGCGTGCGCCTGCAGGGATTTACTGTCCATCGTTATCCTCCTGAGCCAGCCCGCGCCACATGGCTTCAAAACCCAGCGCTTTAAAATCGGTGGCGCGGGACGGATCGCGGGTGGCAAACTCCATGGTGGTTTCCGCCAGCGATAAGAAAAGCGCATCGCCAAACGTTTTGAATTCATCGGACATAAACACCGGGCGCACCGAACGGCGGCATAGCTCGTGAAGTTCCGGGAACATCTCTTTCACCGCCTGTTCCGTTTCAGCGCTTAGCTTTTCACTCACGCCAATCTGGCGGATCGCCGCATGCGCCACGGGGTTACGAATCCCCCAGTCCACGTAGCTGTTCCAGATATTGCGGGTATGCTCTTTAGGAAGCGTGAGGGTGCGATCGAGGTTCGCCAGCATGGTCTGGCAGAGATCCTGCTTGAGGTGCAGGTAAAGGGCATTCAGCAGATCGTCTTTTGTAGCAAAGTAGCGAAACAGCGTGCCTTCAGCGACGCCCGCATTACGGGCAATTAACGCCGTTGAGGCGGCAATACCTGACTGTGCAAATGCCACCGTCGCGGCTTCCAGTAAGGCCTGTTTTTTATCTTCACTCTTCGGACGTGCCACTAAATTTTTCCCCCTTTCAATTATAAAAACCCTGATTGAAACACGTGCTTTGACACGCTGCAACGCGGAATGTCAAAGATCGAAAACGTCTTGACGACTTTATCATCATATCTATAATGAGTGCTTACTCACTCATAATCAAGTTTCCCTCGCGTAAACCATCGGATGGCGCGCGTTTTCGGGTCAGGATATGAAAAAGCCTCTCTTCATCTGCGTGGTGTTCCTCATGATTATTGCTTCAGCTGCGAGTTTACCGTTTGTTCTGAATGCCGGATTTGGCCAGCCGCCGCAGGGTGCGCAGCTCACGGAAGTGGAGGCTTCTCCGCACTATCGCGACGGGAAGTTCCACAACGCGCTCCCGACGCCTGGCTTTACCGGGCAGCAAAACATGCTGGTGGCGTGGTGGCAGTTCCTGACCCGTAAAACCGAAAACGCTCGTCCGGCGCAGCCGCTGCCGCTGGTGAAAACCGATCTGGCGAGCCTGCCTCTGGAGCAGGATACGCTGGTGTGGCTCGGCCACTCCTCGTGGTATATGCAGCTGGCGGGAAAACGCATTCTGATCGACCCGGTCCTCGGCAACTACGCCGCGCCGTTCTCGTTCCTCAATAAAGCGTTTGCGGGAGAGTATCCGTGGCGCGCGGAGAGCATGCCGGAAATCGACCTGCTGATTATCTCGCACGATCACTACGACCATCTGGACTACGCCACCATCCGGGCGCTGCTGCCGAAGGTGAAGCGCGTCGTCACGCCGCTCGGCGTGGGATCCCACCTGCGCTACTGGGGAATGAAGCCTGAGATTATCGACGAACGGGACTGGAACCAGTCGGTGCACATCAGCGATGCGCTGACGGTTCACGTCCTGCCCGCGCGCCACTTCTCGGGGCGCGGCATTAAGCGTGACCAGACCCTGTGGGGCAGCTTCATGTTTGTCACGCGAGAGCAGAAGGTCTACTACAGCGGCGATTCCGGTTATGGCCCGCACTTTAAGGCCATCGGCGAACAGTTTGGTGAAGTGGATTTAGCCATCATGGAAAACGGCCAGTACGACCAGGACTGGAAGTACATCCACATGCTGCCGGATGAAACGGCGCAGGCCTCGGCGGACCTCAATGCGAAAGCGGTGGTGCCGGGGCATAACGGACGTTTCGTGCTGGCGAAACACACCTGGAACGATCCGCTGATCCAGCTGGCGCGGGCCAGCAAGGACAAAAATTATCGGCTGCTGACGCCGGAGCTGGGTGAGCCGGTCCGGGTGAGCGATAGCACGCAACAATTTCGTGAGTGGTGGGAATAATGTTGAACCAAGAAACAGAGGGGGAGAGCAGCATGACGATTTCCGCTCAGGTCATTGATACGATTGTCGAATGGATCGATGACAACCTACACCAGCCGCTACGCATCGAAGAGATCGCCCGCCACGCGGGTTACTCCAAGTGGCATTTACAGCGGCTGTTTATGCAGTACAAAGGCGAAAGCCTGGGGCGCTACATCCGCGAGCGCAAGCTGCTGCTGGCGGCGCGGGATCTGCGTGAATCTGACGAGCGCGTGTACGAAATCTGCCTGCGCTACGGCTTTGAATCGCAGCAGACGTTTACGCGCATCTTTACCCGCACCTTCCATCAGCCGCCCGGGGCTTACCGCAAAGAGAACCATAGTCGGGCGCATTGAAATTGACGAAACAAAGGCCGGGTAAGGCATCGCTGCTACCCGGCTTTTTTATTCGCCTACGACGCCAGTGAAAGCCAGCGGCGCCAGACGAAACGCAGGATGAAGAATTCGATAGCGCCGAGCAGTAAAAACCACACGCAGAACAAAATGGTGTAGAGCTGGTTCAGATCGACCATATGAAAGGTTTGAACCAGCTTCTGCGCCAGCACCAGACCCAGCGACGGCGCGGGTAGCAGTAAGCAAGAGATCAGGGCCATCAATAAAATGCCCCCCGCAGTCAGCAGCGATTCCAACGGGTGTTTCATCGTAATGTTAATCGTCAGTTAAAAATGTCATTGTCCAGCATCCTTTAACGTAAAGCAATATCAACCCGTCGGCCCTTTTTAAATTAAATAATTCCTTCCCCCGAAGAATAATGCGCGGAAGGAGAATAATTTAATCCTGATGATTAAATTAATATCGCGCTATGTAAATAAATGTCTGCATCACGAAAATAATTTTACAAACATATAGGTGCTATATCCAATTAACGTCGCAATAACAATGGCTGCGACAATGTATAACGCCAGGCGCCGTCCGCGATAAATACCAAACATGGTTCCCCCTCGTTTAGGATTGGTTTAGAAATATTTTGTAAAAATCAGCTCGTCGAAATAATTTTAATCAATTTTGAATAACCCAGTGGTAAATATATTGCGGTAGATCAATTTTACCCGCAAGACTTTAAAATCAATTTATTTAAGCCAGAAAGGAATTCAGGCTTCTGTTCACCGGATATTGAAGGAAAAATATGATGACCGAAAAAAAATACTCCCCAAACGTGCCGCCTTCCGGCGGGCTGGCATACCAGCAGACCGCAGAGCAGGTGCTTACCCACGTGCAGAGCCAGGCCAGCGGTCTGGATCGTGCAGAGGCGCAGGCGCGTCTGCAAAAAACAGGGCCGAACGCGCTGCCGGAGAAAAAAGGTAAACCCGCCTGGCTGCGTTTTTTGGCCCATTTTAACGATGTGCTGATTTACGTTCTGCTGGCCGCCGCGGTATTAACGGCGGTAATGGGTCACTGGGTCGATACGCTGGTAATTTTGGGCGTGGCGGTCATCAATGCGCTAATTGGCCATATTCAGGAAAGCAACGCGGAAAAATCGCTGAAGAGTATTCGCAATATGCTTTCCAGTGAGGCGCGCGTTATTCGCAACGGCAACCATGAAACCATACCAACGACGGAAATAGTTCCGGGCGATATTATTGTATTGCGCGCGGGGGATCGTATTCCGGCGGATATGCGTTTAATCGAAGCGCATAATTTACGCGTGGAGGAGGCGATTCTGACCGGTGAGTCCACCGTGGTGGATAAACACACGAATTCGCTGAGCGGCGAATTACCGCTGGGCGACCGCACCAATATGGTTTTTTCCGGGACGACCGTGAGCGCAGGCGGCGGCGTCGGCGTGGTCACCGCGACCGGTAAGGATACGGAACTCGGCCACATCAACCAGATGATGGCAGGCATTGAAAAGCACCGTACCCCGCTGCTGGTGCAGATGGACAAGCTCGGTAAAGCCATCTTCGTCATTATTCTGGCGATGATGGCCGCGCTGTTCGTCTTCAGCCTGATGTTCCGCGAGATCCCGATGGGCGAGCTGCTGCTCTCCCTGATCAGCCTGGCGGTCGCCTCCGTACCGGAAGGCCTGCCGGCGATTATCTCCATCATCCTCTCCCTGGGCGTACAGGCGATGGCACGCAAGCGGGCGATTATCCGCAAGCTGCCGACGGTTGAAACGCTGGGCGCGATGACCGTGGTCTGCTCGGATAAAACCGGGACCCTGACCATGAACGAGATGACGGTAAAAGCCATTATCACCGCCGACGTCTGCTACCGCGTGGACGGTAACAGCTACGAGCCGGTAGGCAATATCTACCTGGAAGGCAGCGACGAGCCGGTGCAGATCCAGCCGGGCACCGTCCTGGAGCAGTACCTGCGCACCGTTGACCTGTGCAACGACAGCCAGCTGATTCAGGACGAGCGCGGCCTGTGGGGCATTACCGGTGGGCCGACCGAGGGCGCGCTGAAGGTGCTGGCGGCGAAGGCCAGCCTTGAGCCGGTGGCGACCACGCTGGTTAACAAGATCCCGTTCGATTCTCAGTACAAGTACATGAGCACCCACTACCAGATTGGCTGTGAGGAGCAGATTTTGATTACCGGCGCGCCGGACGTCATTTTCGCCCTATGCAACCAGCAGCAGACGCGCAACGGTGCGGAAGCCTTCAACCGCGCGTACTGGGAAACGGAGATGGAGCGCTATGCGCGTCAGGGGCTGCGCATGGTTGCCGCGGCGTTCAAGCCGGCGAACGGCGAACAGGCGTTAACGCACGACGACCTGAGCCACGGCCTGATTTTCCTCGGCATTGCCGGAATGATGGATCCGCCGCGCCCGGAAGCGATTGATGCGATTAACGCCTGCCAGCAGGCGGGGATCCGCGTCAAGATGATCACCGGCGATCACCCGCAGACGGCGATGAGCATCGGCCAGATGCTGGGGATCAGCAACAGCGAGCAGGCGGTCACCGGCTATCAGCTGGAGAAAATGAACGATGCCGAGCTGGCGGAAGCGGCGGTGAAATATGACATCTTTGCCCGTACCAGCCCGGAGCATAAGCTGCGCCTGGTGAAAGCGCTGCAGGACAAAGGTGAAATCGTCGGCATGACCGGTGACGGCGTAAACGATGCCCCGGCGCTGCGCCAGGCGGACGTCGGCATCGCGATGGGCATTAAGGGCACGGAAGTCACCAAAGAGGCGGCGGACATGGTCCTGACGGACGATAACTTCGCCACCATCGCCAGCGCGGTGAAAGAGGGGCGTCGCGTTTACGACAACCTGAAGAAAACCATCCTGTTCATCATGCCGACCAACCTGGCGCAGGGGCTGCTGATTGTGATTGCGCTGCTGGCGGGGAACATCATTCCGCTAACGCCAGTGCTGATTCTGTGGATGAACATGGCGACCTCCGCCACGCTCTCCTTCGGCCTGGCCTTTGAGGCCGCCGAGCGCAACATCATGCGCCGCCCGCCGCGCCAGACCGGGCAGCACGTGATGGATGCCTACGCCGTATGGCGCGTGGCCTTCGTCGGCACCATGATTGCGATTGCGGCGTTTGCCCTGGAAGCCTGGCTGGCCCCGCGCGGCCACAGCGCGGAGTTCATCCGCACCGTGCTGCTGCAGATGCTGGTCTGCGCCCAGTGGGTGTACATGATTAACTGCCGCAACACCGAAGGGTTCTCCCTCAACCGCGGCCTGCTGGCGAACAAAGGGATCTGGCTGGTAACGGGCGTGCTGTTCCTGCTCCAGGCGGCCATTATCTACCTGCCGTTTATGCAGATGCTGTTCGGCACCGAAGCGCTGCCGCTGCGCTACTGGTTCGTGACGCTGGCGGTGGCTGGGGTGATGTTCTTCGTCGTCGAAATCGAGAAGCGACTGACCCGCAGGTTCCGTAAGGCTGCATAACGAAAATCTTACCCCTCACCCTAACCCTCGCCCCTTTGGGGAGAGAGCCGGGGTGAGGGGAGAAACAACGCTGAGGTACTCCCATGAAACTTCCACTCCTGTTCGCCCTTCTTGTCAGTACCCTGCAACCCGTCTTCGCCGCCGCGGTCCCCGTTCGTGTCGCCACCGTGGAGCAGACCGCCCATGCCGCCGAGCGCCAGATCCCGGGCCGCATCGAAGCCATTCACACCGTTGAGCTGCGCGCGCGTACGGAAGGCGTGATAACGAAAATCAACTTCCGCGACGGGCAGTACGTGAAAAAAGGCGACGTGCTGTTTGAGCTGGACGACGCCGAGCCGCGTGCCGCCCTGCGTCTGGCGCAGGCTGAAGTGAGAAGCGCTGAAGCCACGCTGCGTCAGGCGCAGCAGCAGCTTTCCCGCTTCGAAAGCCTGGGCAGCAGCAACGCCATCAGCCGTCACGACGTGGATAATGCCCGCATGCAGCGCGACGTGGCGAGCGCCGCGCTGGAGCAGGCGAAAGCCCGGCTCGACACCCGCAGCGTCACCCTGAACTACACCCGCATCACCTCGCCGATTGACGGTCGCGTGGGCCACAGCCAGTTCCACGTGGGCAGCCTGGTGAATCCTGCCAGCGGCGTGCTGGTGGAGGTGGTGCAGCTCGATCCCATCCGCATCGCCTTTGCGCTGGAGGAGGGGGCGTTTGCCGCCAAAGCCGGACAGCACGCGGATATCAGCGCCATGAAGCAGGCCTGGCAGGCGCTGATCGACAGCAACGGTCAGCGCGTCGGCGGGGAACTCACCTCCGTGGACAACCGCATCGATCCGCGCACCGCCAGCGTGATGCTGCGCGCCGAGTTTGCTAACCCGCGCCACCAGCTGCTGCCCGGCGGCAACGTGAATGTCTATTTGCGTCCGGCGAGCGAGCAGCCGGTGCTGACGCTGCCTGCCGCCGCGGTCCAGCAGAACGGCGACGGGTTCTTCGCCTGGGTGGTTAACGCCGACGGCAACGCCGAAAGGCGCCCGCTGAACGTGTCCGGGCAGATCGGCCAGCAGTTTCAGATTGCCTCCGGCGTGAAGCCCGGTGAGCGAGCGATTACTGACGGCGCGCAGCGCGTGCAGCCCGGCGCTGCCGTCCAGATACTCAATTAAGGAGCCATCATGCTGACGTTTTTCATCAAACGCCCGCGCTTTGCGATGGTGATTGCGCTGGTCATCACCCTGCTGGGGGCCATCGCGCTGAGGATTATCCCGGTGGAGCAGTACCCGCAGATCACGCCGCCGGTGGTGAATGTGTCAGCGTCATGGCCGGGCGCTAGCTCGGCTGACGTAGCGGAGGCCATCGCCACGCCGCTGGAGACCCAGCTGAACGGCGTGGATCACATGCTCTATATGGAATCCACCAGTTCGGACGAAGGCACCTATAGCCTGAACATTACCTTTGCTGCGGGCACCGATCCGGATCTCGCCGCCATCGACGTGCAGAACCGCGTGGCGCAGGCCGTGGCGCAGCTGCCGACCGAGGCGCAGCAAAACGGCGTGCAGGTGCGCAAGCGCGCCACCAACCTGATGATGGGGGTAAGCCTTTACTCACCGAACAACACCCACACGCCGCTGTTCGTCAGCAACTACGCCAGCACCCAAGTGCGCGAGGCGCTGTCGCGTCTGCCGGGCGTCGGGCAGGTGCAGATGTTTGGCGCGCGCGACTACAGCATGCGCATCTGGCTGCGTCCGGACCGCATGAACGCGCTTAACGTGACCACCGACGACGTGGCGCAGGCGCTGCGCGAGCAGAACGTGCAGGGGGCGGCAGGCCAGGTCGGCACGCCGCCGGTGTTTAACGGCCAGCAGCAGACCCTGACCATCAACGGGCTGGGGCGCTTAAACCAGGCCGAAGATTTTGCCGACATTATCATCCGCGCGGGTGAGATGGGTCAGCTGGTGCGCCTGAAGGACGTGGCCACCATCGAGCTTGGATCGCGCAGCTACAGCTCCGGTGCGCAGCTGAACGGGCACGACTCTGCCTACCTCGGCATCTACCCGACGCCGTCAGCCAACGCCCTGCGCGTGGCCGACGCTGTGCGCGCGGAGTTGGAGCGTTTGTCCACGCGTTTCCCGGACGATCTCGTCTATGAAGTCAAATTCGACACCACCTCTTTTGTTGCCGCCACCATTAAGGAGATCGGCGTCTCGCTGGCGCTGACGATGCTGGCCGTTGTGGTGGTTGTTTCCCTGTTTCTGCAAAGCTGGCGCGCAACGCTGATTGTCGCGCTCGCCATTCCGGTGTCGCTGGTGGGCACCTTCGCGGTGCTCTACACGCTCGGCTACTCCGCCAACACCCTCAGCCTGTTTGCCATTATTCTGGCGCTGACCATGGTGGTGGATGACGCCATCGTGGTGGTGGAGAGCGTCGAAACGCTGATGGCGGAAGGGCAGAGCCGCACGGCGGCGACCGCGCTCGCCCTGCGCCAGATCGCCGGGCCGGTCATCGCGACGACGCTGGTGCTGCTGGCGGTGTTTGTGCCGGTGGCGCTCCTGCCGGGGATCGTCGGCGAGCTGTACCGCCAGTTCGCGGTGACGCTCTCCACCGCCGTGACGCTCTCAAGCCTGGTGGCGCTGACCCTGACGCCCGCCCTGTGCGCGATGCTGCTGCGTCCGCGCCCGGAGAAACCTGCGGCAGTCTATCGCGCCTTTAACCGTGGGCTGGACGCCACGCGCAGTTTCTACACCCGCATTGTTCGTGTCTTAAACCTGCGCCCGTGGCTGGCGCTGCTGGCCACCGCAGGCGCGGCGGCCGTGGTGGCGTTCAGCTTTACGTCGATGCCCAAAGGCTTCCTGCCGCAGGAAGACCAGGGCTACTTCTTCGCCAGCGTCCAGCTGCCGGAAGCGGCCTCGCTGGAGCGCACCGAGGCGGTGATGACCACCGCGCGGGAGCTGATCGCCAGAGATCCGGCGGTGGAGGACGTGATTCAGGTGTCCGGATTTAACATCCTCAACGGCACCAGCGCCTCCAACGGCGGGTTTATCTCCATCATGCTGAAGGACTGGAGCGAGCGCCCGCCGCTGGACGAGGTGATGGGGAGCCTGCAGCGCCAGCTGCTGGCCCTGCCGGAGGCGACCATCATGACCTTCGCGCCGCCGACGCTGCCGGGGCTGGGCAACGCCTCGGGCTTCGACCTGCGTATTCAGGCGCAGGCGGGGCAGAGCCCGGCGGAGCTGGAGCGCGTGACGCGTGAGGTGCTGGCGAAAGCTAACCAGCATCCGCAGCTGAGCCGCGTGTTCACTACCTGGAGCAGTAACGTGCCCCAGCTGACGCTGACCGTTGACCGCGAGCGCGCCGCGCGCCTCGACGTGCCGGTGTCTCGCATCTTCAGCAGCCTGCAAACCGCCTTTGGCGGCACGCGCGCCGGGGATTTCAGCATCAACAACCGCGTCTACCACGTGGTGATGCAAAACGAGATGCAGTGGCGCGAGCGCGCCGAGCAAATCAGCGAGCTGTTCGTGCGCAGCAACGGCGGCGAACGGGTGCGCCTGAGTAACCTGGTCACTATCACGCCGACCGTCGGCGCGCCGTTCCTGCAGCAGTACAACCAGTTCCCTTCGGTGTCGGTGAGCGGCTCGGCGGCGGCTGGGGTGAGCAGCAGTACCGCGATGGCGGTGATGGGGCAGCTTCTTGCCGAGAACCTGCCAGCCGGGTACGACTACGCCTGGAGCGGCATGTCGTATCAGGAGCAGCAGACCGGCAACCAGGCGATCTGGATTGTGCTGGCGGCGGTGGTGATGGCGTGGCTGTTCCTTGTCGCCCAGTACGAGAGCTGGACGCTTCCGGCGAGCGTGATGCTCTCGGTGCTGTTCGCCCTCGGCGGGGCGCTGGTCTGGCTGTGGATAGCGGGCTATGCCAACGACGTGTACGTGCAGATAGGTCTGGTGCTATTGATAGCCCTCGCCGCCAAGAACGCGATCCTGATCGTCGAGTTTGCCCGCGCGCGGCGCATGGACGGGATGGCGATTGTCGATGCGGCGCGGGAAGGGGCGTCGCGCCGCTTCCGGGCGGTGATGATGACTGCCGTGTCGTTTATTATCGGCGTCCTGCCGATGATGCTGGCGACCGGGGCGGGTGCCCAGAGCCGCCGCATTATCGGCACCACGGTGTTCAGCGGCATGCTGGTGGCGACCGTGGTGGGGATTGTGTTCATCCCGGCGCTGTTCGTGCTGTTCCAGCGCCTGCGCGAGTGGGGTCACGGCCTTACGGACTCGTCGCCCACAGATCGCAGTGCTTCTGAACCAGAGAAATCAGCGAGCCGCCGTCAGAAATAAAGTCCCGCATGCGCTGCGCCTCGCTCTTGCCCTGCTTTAACAGCAGGGCAATTTCATTGATGGCGCTCGTCGCGCCGAGCTTCTCGGCCGACGGCGCAACCTGCTCCAGCAGCCAGGCGATATCTTCCGCCACGGTTTTGTGCTCGCCGCTATGCACGTCCGTCAGGATCCCCTCCAGCCCGTAGCGGCAGGCCTGAAAACGGTTAAAGCGGTACAGCAGAAAATCTTTTTCCTGATGCTTATAGGGCCGCGCGGTCAGCAGCCAGTGCGACGTCGCCTGAATCAGTCCGGCAATGTTGATCGCATGGCCGAGCGTCAGCGGCGTATCCATCACCCGCACCTCCACGGTGCCGAAGTGCGGGCTGGGGCGGATGTCCCAGTGCAGATCTTTAATGCTGTCGATCATGCTGGTGGAACTCAGGCGGCGGAACAGCCCCTCGAACTCCTGCCAGCTGTTGACCCACGGCATCTGGCCGTTATCCGGGAACCCGGAGAAGATGTTGAGCCGCGATGAGGCGAACTTCGTGTCCGTGCCCTGCATATAAGGCGAGGCGGCGGCCAGGGCGATAAAGTGCGGCACGAAGCGCGACAGGCCGTGCAGGAGGTAAATCGCGTCGTCCCCGGTTCGGCACCCCACGTGTACGTGCTGGCCGAACACCGTTGCCTGCAAAATCAGGTAGCCAAAGCGCTCCAGCGTGACGTTATAGCGCTCGTCGTCGCACACCTCCTGACGCTGCCACTTCTGGAACGGGTGCGTCCCGCCGCCGCAGATCTGAATGTGCTGATCCGCCGCCGCGCGCAGGATGCTCTGCTGCATCACCGAGAACTGTGCCGCCGCCTGGTCGATGTTCTGGCACACGCCGGTGGCGATTTCGAGCATGCTTTCGGTGATGTCGTGTTTGACTTCGCCCCCTTTGATGTCGTCTTTGACGGCGGCGATGAGGGCAGAGGAGTCCTGGCTCAGATCGTAGCCCGGCGGGTTAACCACCTGCAGTTCAAGCTCGATGCCGAGGGTAAAAGGTTCAGAGGATTTGAAATCAGGTAAAGGCATGGCGCACTCCGTTGTCTGTGAATGTTGAGTATAGACAACGGGTGTGGCGCGCTCGTCTCAGGGTGGTATAACTGATAGCAGGCTTAGCAAAAGGGGAGTGACTCATGTCTGACCATCCAACCATTGCGCTGATTGGTCCCGGTGCGATTGGCACCACCATTGCCGCGGTGTTGCATGACGCTGGCCGCACGCCGCTGCTGTGCGGACGCACAGCGCATCCGGAATTACGCCTGCGCTACGATGAGGGGGAAACGGTGGTGCCCGGTCCGGTATTAACCGACCCGACGGCCATCACGCATCACGTTGACCTCGTGTTTATCGCGGTAAAAACGACGCAAAATGCCGACAGCGCCGGGTGGCTGCGCGCGCTGTGCGATGAAAATACCGTGGTCTGCGCCCTGCAAAACGGCGTAGAGCAGAAGGCGCAGCTTGAGCCTTTGGTCAG
Source organism: Enterobacter cloacae complex sp. P47BA (assembly GCF_014930485.1). Lineage (NCBI taxonomy): Bacteria > Pseudomonadati > Pseudomonadota > Gammaproteobacteria > Enterobacterales > Enterobacteriaceae > Enterobacter > Enterobacter cloacae complex sp. P47BA. The sequence continues at coordinate 105,971 of NZ_JADBRF010000004.1, forward strand.
TGGCGCAATGGTGCTGCCGTCGGTGGTCTGGTTCCCGGCGCAGCGCGAGCCGGATGCCTCCGTCTGGCTGCGCGCCAAACCGCGCCTGACGCTGCCGGACGTGCCCCAGGCGCAGCGGGTGGTCGAAGCGCTTCGTGATACGCGCTGCGCGGTTGAGCTCTCGGAAGATTTCCCCACCGTCGCCTGGCGCAAGCTGCTGCAAAACGCGGTCGCCGGGCTGATGGTGCTGGCCAACCGCCGCGCCGGGATGTTCAGGCGCGAGTATATCAGCGAGCTGGCCCTGGCCTACCTGCGCGAAGGGCTGACCGTCGCCCGCGCTGAGGGGGCGAAGCTGAACGATGACGTGGCGCAGGAGATCCTGGCGAACTTCCAACGCGCGCCCGTGGATTTAGGTACGTCGATTCTCGCTGACCGTCAGGCGGATCGCCCGATGGAGTGGGATATCCGCAACGGCGTGATCCAGCGCTACGGCCGCAAACATGGGATTGCGGTGCCGATTAGCGACGTGGTGGTGCCGCTGCTGGCGGCGGGGAGCGAGGGGCCGGGGTGAGATAGGGTCTGGTTAGAAGGAAAGACCCGGCCGTTGTGCGCCGGGTAACTCTCTTACTTACCCTGACGGGCTTTTTCTGCGTTTACCTCTTCCATTGTTGCTTCCAGGATCCAGAGGCACTGAGCACCCTCAACCGTATCCAGCAGCGCCCGGCGGGTGCGCTGATAGAACGCATCGACTTCTGCGGGGGATTTCTCTAAAGGCGGTGTGCAGACGATATCGGTGCCAACCATGTGTGGCCATTTTCCCGCGTCAATGGTCCGGAGCGCTTCCAGCGTGGCGCTGGTGTTTGTTGTGAGCGCTTCGGCCAAAGCATCCTCCAACTGTTGCGCCTGTCTGACGTCAGTCGTGGCAGCCAGCGTGGGTGCTTGCGCAATCCAGTTTGCATCACCTGAGGCAATACCATGAAGCGCTGATGGCCAGTCAATGCTGGCTGCAATGGCTGGGACGGTAAGTGTAAAAAGCAGCAGGACGAGCGGGTATTTCATCGCACAACCTCAAGCTCACCGCCGTCACGAAGGATTTTACGTCGCGTTGACGGTGAGAGAATGATGCACCCCTCAGAAGCAAATCCGGCTGGACCGTACTTATGGTCACCATGAATGCGGAACTCTGAGCGACCAAAACTCTCTCCGGAGATTTGCTCAAGAATGATAGTAATTGGTCCTTTTGAATTCGAATGACCCGCAATTTTATATGTACCGCGCGGTAGTGGACCCAGCCCCTTCACATGCTGACGGTCCGGGTTGTTTTTATTGGTGAGGGCGCCAGAATATCCTGTCTCAATTAATTTGCCGTCTTTATACATCTTGCCGGTTGATTGCTCATACTTCCATCCCATAACGTTCTCCTTATGCCGTCTTGCGGTCGTTCCAGCTATCTGAATGCATGATGTTACCGTCCACGTAGCGCCAGGTTATTTTTTCATACAGCAACTCTACCAGCTCAATATGGTTATGCTTCTCGTAGTCAGGATCTTTGATATCAAGCATCATTGGACAGACGCTGGCTATCTTTACGCCTTCCATAAGGGTGGAAAAATATTCCACTTCCTGACCAGCATCGTTGATACGGTAGAACTTTATCTCTGCGGATTTTAGCTTCTGGCCCGTGCTAACAGCCTTGTACAAATAGGGGCTGGAAGCGTCGATTTCTTTATCGAAAGAATAGGGGGAATGGATGCGCAGACTTGTCGCCTTGCCGTTATGCTTGTCCGTGGGCTGCATTATGCCGTGGTTCAGCGCGATAATTTCGATACTGCCTGCACGACCATATATATCGACAGAACCTTTTATGTCCGCGCCTCCGTCGTCTTTGAGCCATAAATAAGCGGGAATAGCCATTTGTTTAAAACTCCTTTAAAGGAAATCCTGATAAGATCTTATGGTTTAGTTGGTTATGTAACCAGCGCAACGCTAGCGCTTATAAAATAGGCCGTCAATTTTGTACAGTGTGGATATAAACCGATCTGCGGTTTCGTTGATACAAATTAAGAAAGGATGGGATCTTGCAGTTTGGATCTGAATAAATTCTTAATGATTAATACGGAGGCTTTGCTTAAATAATAATTAAGTGAATGTTGATTGAAAATGTAATAAATACTTGAACGGTTATTGGATATTTTATCTGTTTGACGATTTGTTAGTTGTTTAAAAACTCATAACGGCTCGTCAGAATATCCGCTAATCCATAGCGATACGCCTGGTAATGGTTTACGAGGTACAGCAGAAATTCCCGTCCTGATACTCATAAGGCCACGTGGTCAGCGGCCAGTACGACCACGCGGCCGCGGGGCAATAATCTGGGGATAGTCAGCCTTAAACACATATGCGAAACTTACCGCTTCTGAAAAAATGTGGTGGGACCCGCTCAATGTCAGAACCAACTTCGCAGTGCCTTTTCAGTGAAGGACTGATCGCTTTTCCTGAAGGTTATCAGGATCGTACCGTCAACGTATTCGCGCTGCCCGCTGCGGATGCGCCAGCGTTCAACATCTCCCGCGATGCCCTCAACCCCGGCGAAGCGCTTGCCGCGTATATCGATCGCCAGCTCGCCCTGATGGAAAAACACATCAAGGGCTGGAAGCAGGGGGAGCGCAGCGCCGCTACCCTGGGCGACGGCCTTTTGCAGGGTGAAACCGTCCATGCGAGCTACCTGCGCGACGGAAAACGCATCTGGCAGCAGCAGGCCGTATTTAACGTCGACAACGATAAAATTCTGGTGTTCACCATGACCTGCACCCGCGCGCCGGGCGATGCCGACCGCGCGCTGTTTGGCGATCTTCTCAGGAGCTTCCGTTTCCATCATTAACATCAGGGACCGTTGTTATGTTTGAAGCTGCACGCGTAGGTGATGATATCGGCCACTCCGGTGCGCTGGCCGGGATGATTGCCGGAACGATTGTCGGGGGCCTGATTGCCGCCGCCGGGGGCATTCTGGCGGGGGCGATGTTTATTGCGGGACTCGGCGCATCCTGCCTTGGCGTGGGCGTCCTGCTCGTCGGCGCCAGCCTGGCCGTGGGGTACTACACCGGGGAGCTGGCGACCGCCGCCCGGGACAGCATCGCGGACGCCGGGGCATCCAGCATGACGAAGAAAGGCGTCATCACCTCCGGCTCGCCCAATGTGTTTATCAACGGTAAACCCGCCGCCATGGCCACGGACAGCGCGGTGAAGTGCTCTGACGACGGCTCGCAGCAAATGGCCGAAGGCTCCTCGCGTGTTTCCATTAACGGCCTGCCTGCGGCCCGCATCGGGGATCGCACCACCTGCGACGCGAAGGTGATGACCGGTTCGGACAACGTCATTATCGGCGGCGATCCGCAGCAAACCCTGCCCATTCAGTCTGAAGTCCCCGAGTGGCTGTATAAAGTCTCCGATCTTACCCTGCTGTTCGCCGGGTTGATTGGCGGGTGGGGCGGTGCCGCCGGCAAAGTCGGGGCGCTCTCTAAGCTGCTGGGGAAAATTCCCGGGATCAATAAGCTGGCCCGTATCGCCTGCCGCGCCGGCACGCTGATGACCGGCGTGGCCGCCGCGGGGATCATCGCCCGCCCGGTGGATATCGTCAGCGGACAGAAGTTTCTCAGCGGGGATGATGAGCTGGACTTCATCCTCCCTTTCCGTCTTCCTGTGCGCTGGCAGCGTTACTGGCGCAGCGGCAACCCCGGCGACAGCGTGCTGGGCCGCGGCTGGAGCCTGTTCTGGGAAAGCCGCCTGGAGCCTTATCAGGACGGCCTGGCGTGGCGCGCGCCGTCCGGCGATTACGTCGCCTTCCCGAAGGTCCCGAAAGGGATGCGCACCTACTGTGAAAGCGAAAAGAACTGGCTTGAACACCATCAGGACGACAGCTGGTCGGTGTATGACGTCAGCGGCGAGCGCTGGCACTATGCGCCGCTGCGGGAGGATGCTCCGTCACTGCTCCAGCGCGTCTCTGAACCCTGCGGCAACGATATCCTCTTCGAGTGGAATGCGGATAATACCCTGCATGCTCTGACCGACAGCGAGGGCCAGCGCGTGGTCTGCCGCTACGACCGCGACAGGCTCGTCGGCGCCTGGCTGGATGACGAGATCTGCCTGGTCAGTTACGCTTATGATGAACAGCGCCAGCTGGTCTGTGTGACCGGCCGGGGCGGTAGCGTGCGCCGACGCTTCCGCTGGCAGGACGGGCTGATGAGCGCCCACGAGGACGCCAACGGCCTGCTGAGCGAATACCGCTGGCGGGAGATTGACGGCCTGCCGCGCGTGGTCGGCTTCCGCCACAGCGGCGGCGAACAGCTGACGTTCGAATACGATTTTGATAACGGCACCCGCCGTGCGACCCGCGAAGACGGCGCGCAGGCGCACTGGCTGGTTGATGACGACGACAACGTCGCACGCTTCACGGATTACGACGGTCGCCAGACGACATTTGTCTACCGCGACGGCGAGCTCTGCGACGTCATCCTGCCCGGCGGGGCGATGCGCCGCAGCACGTGGGACAAATACGGCCGCATGACCAGCGAGACGGACCCGGCGGGCCGCCGCACGGAGTATCACTGGTATCGTCTGACCGACCGCATCACCCGCACGGTGTACCCGGACGGTACCTCATCGCAGGCCATGTACGATCTTCGCGGTCGCCTGCTGTCGGAGACGGATCCGGCCGGTAGCACCACCGCGTATCGCTATCCCGATGATGAAGAAAACCTGCCGGAGAGCATCACCGACGCCACGGGCGGCGTGGTGCGTCTGGTCTGGAACCACCAGGGGCTGCTGACGCAGCGCACCGACTGCTCCGGCAGCGTGACCCGCTTCACCTACGACCGCTTCGGGCAGCTGATTGCCAGCGAGGATGCGGAAGGGAACATCACGCGCCGGGAGTGGAGCCGTGCCGGGCTGCTGAGTGCCGTGATCCACCCGGACGGCAGCCGCGAGTCGCTGGTGTGGAACGAACGCGGCCAGCTCACGGGCTGGCGCGACCCGCTGGAAAGCGAGGTGAACTGGACCTATAACGCGCTCGGCCTCCCGGTCAGCCTCACCGACCGTATTGGCCGCGTGCGCCAGTGGCGCTACGACCCGCGCGGTAACCTGCTGCGACTCGATAACGGCAACGGGGCGGAATACCGCTTCACTTACGACGCCGTGGGCCGCCCGCTCAGCGAAACGCGCCCGGACGAGACCGTGCGCCATATGGAATGGGACGCGCGAGGGTTCCTCTGCGCGCTCGAAGAAAACGGCCGGCCTGCCGCCGACGGCGGTATTGCCCGTCGCGTCCAGCAGTTTAGCTATGACGACAGCGGGCTGCTGATCGGGCGCACTCAGCGCCACGCGGAGTACCGCTACTTCCGCGACCTGAGCGGCCAGATCGCCCGCATCCGCCGCACGCCAACCGCTGAAGGCGTTGCCCTGGGTATCGAAAGCGATGAGATCGCTTACCGCCACGACGCCGCCGGGCGCGTGCTGAGCGAATCCGGTATTAACGGTGAGGTAAGCTACGAATGGGATGCCCTGAGCAACCTGACCGGCCTGACGCTGCCCGGCGAGCAAAAGCTGGCCTGGCTGCACTACGGCTCCGGCCACGTCAGCGCCATCCGCTTCGGGCAGCAGCTGGTGACCGAGTTCACCCGCGACCGCCTGCACCGCGAGGTGCGCCGCACCCAGGGCGCGCGCGAGCAGTTCCGTCAGTATGACAGCCTCGGCAGACGCACCCTGCAGCGCAGCGAATTGAGCACGGACGTGACCCTGCCGGAGCAGGCGATACTGGAACGTCTGTATCGCTATACCGCGCGCGGTGAGCTTTCCGGCGTCAGGGACACCCTGCGCGGTGAGGTGGACTACGGCTACGACGCCGAAGGGCGCCTGCTCAAGCACTACGAGGCCCGACAGGGGCACAGCCGGGCGCAGTTCAGCTATGACGCCGCGGATAACCTCGCCGCCGGTGACGATGCGGTACCGGTCACGGATAACCGCCTGCAGCACTGGCAGGCGCTGTTCATGAAATACGACCACTGGGGCAACCTGGTCAGCCGCCGCAACGGGCTGTATGAACAGCATTATGCGTATGACGCCGAGAACCGTCTGGTGTCCGCCCGGGGAACCGGGCCGGAAGGGCGGTTTGAGGCGCGCTATCACTACGACGCGCTGGGCCGCCGCACGCGCAAAATCGTCACCACGACGCACGGCACCACCGACACCCGCTTCCTGTGGCAGGGCTACCGCCTGCTGCAGGAGCAGCAGGAGAGCGGGCTGTGCAGCACCTATGTATATGACCCGAATGAAGCCTGGAGCCCGCTGGCGCGGGTGGATCATCTTCGTGACCAGAGCAGCGGTGAGATTTACTGGTTCAATACCGACCTGAACGGCGCGCCGCTGGAGGTCACAGACGAGCATGGTGCGGTGCGCTGGAGCGGCCAGTACGGCAGCTTTGGCGAGGTGCGCCATCAGAGCGAAGGGTTCTCTCGGGTTGTGAATCGCACGGCGATGGCGCACCAGCCGCTTCGCTATGCCGGGCAGTATGCTGATGGTGAGACGGGGCTGCATTATAACCTGTTCCGCTACTACGACCCGCAGGTCGGGCGGTTTATTGTGCAGGATCCGATTGGGTTGAATGGTGGGTGGAACCTTTATCAGTATGCGCCGAATCCGTTGGGGTGGATTGATCCGCTTGGATTATGCAAGACAGAATCTAATGCTGGTGGAAAAAATCCTAATCCTCCAGGGCAGGGGTACCACAATGAGACTTATGCTCCTAAGCCAGTTAAACCAGAGGATGCCCTTAATCGTTGGGATGATTTCCTTGGCCCCGGCCCCCATACAAATATCCATCCAAGAACTGGATTACCAGACCCAGACCGAATCGTATCGGCTGACGGTAAGAGAAGTATCCGTTATGGTAACCATGAAATGAATAGTAAACCAACTAAACATCATTACCATGAAGAAACGTGGACATTAGACCCTGCAAATAATGTCATGAATGTTGATAATCTTGTTGTGAGAGTACCGATACTAAAATGACAAACATAACAGTAGTAAAATTTGATGGAAATAAAGTAGAGTTCACTTCATCTTTAGGCAATGGAGTGGCTGTATGGTGTGGTGAACCACCGGAAGTAAGTGGTAGTTATAATGTCGAATTTGATGTAGATGACATTTTTAAATGGGGCTTGAATATTAATGATGTTTGTCAGGAGACACCTGAAATCAAGGTGGATGGTGATGGAATGTTATTTGTTTCTCAGGTCATCTCTTATGAGAGTGACGGGGTTTTAACTGTTTCATTAGGTGGTCAGATCATTTTTTTAGATGTTGAGTCCTACCCAGGTGGTAGTAAATTTGTTTCGTTTTCAACAGCCATAAAAAATATCTCATTGTATCCTTTTGAAGTGTAGATTGAAACTGAGAAGAACTTACCTGTACCACTACTAAGACCTAAAGGTTGGGCAGTTAATTGTGCAGGATCCGCTTAGGTTGAATGCAGTGTGGAATCTTTTACAGTATGCACTGAATCCGCTGGGGTGGTTTGCTCCGTGCGGGTTATGTAATGGTAATATTGTCATAAGAGCGGTGACGCCTAGAAACCCGAGAGTATGTGAGCGGATAAAAAACAATAAGTACAACAGATTAGCATAAAATAATACCGGCCTAACATATTGCAGGTGCTACGCATTCGCGTGACTCTTGGATTTCCTCCACCAAAAGCCAGGCATCAGCAGAGAATTTACAAACACCGTTTACTCGAAATGCTGCTGCGGCGCATCAGGAAGTATTGATTTTTGGTGAGATTCCTCACGAAGCCATCATATTTAAATAGGTGATTTATGTTAAGTAATGTAAAGAAAAAAATAATTGATAATGATTTTGTTAATAATGTTAGAATTCATATGGTTTTCAATGATGAACAGTATAATGACTTGGTTTCTAGTTTAGAGGAGCTTGCTAACTTATTGAAAAATAATGAGCCCATAGATAAAGAATTAGCTTTGTATTTATATACAATACCTCAAAATGATAAGAAATGCGTACGCGAGTTTTGAAAAAGTGGAAAACAAACCAGATTTGCTTTTTAAATTAGAAGATGCATGGATAGAGTTAGACTCGCTGGTAATAAACTGTTTAAGCTAAAAAGAATGAAGGCCGGGTGAGAGATTCGTCCGGCTTTGATATGATATAATCCTTTCTTGAACCACAAACATATAATTAATAATCCATCCTCTACTACGACCCGCAGATCGTACGGTTTATTGTGCAGGATCTGATTGGGTTATGTAAGGAATATGAAGTTAGAGGTAACAATTCATACCAGACGCGGGTTGAACCTCATTATCCCGGAAGACCTCATTATGCATTCTAAATAGATAACAGAACATGAGTATCAGGAGTACTTATTTCAAACTGCGATATAAGAAATACCAAGAGCTTTGGAGTCAATAATCTGATATGCATAGGGTTCATTAAGTAAAAGCAAATTATATAGAATAAAAGGAGTGGGACAGTTACCGAAAATAAAGTAAACCTAGATTAAAGCATTTCCTGAGCATGTGAATTATAAAGGAGATGCAATAATACATTAACATGTCGATTTTGGAACATATGGTATACCCGAATCTAGACGTACTCATGTTGGCAATGGTGATGTTTGTGCCATTCGGCTCGCGCTGGATGGATACCCGCCGGGCTAAATCTATTTCATTGTATCGAGGCATGGTGAACCTTTCCAACGACTGTGTATGTATACAGTATAAATCGTTCAGGATTATCCGCAAGATGTCCTTCAGGCTGACATTGTTGTCCTGAAAAAGTGTGTAACATTACACACCAAAAGAACCCCTTCGGCTCCTGCCTGTTCCGGGCAGTCGTCAAGCCGCACTTCGCTAACCCGCTGCCCGCACCGGCTAAGCTACGCCGAACCCCCTGCGGGGTTTCGGGCTGCTCGGTAGCGTCTGAGGTATTTCAACCCGCCACGCCCTGCGCCGGACTCGCCTAAAAGGTTAACCGTTCGCCCCGCCCGTGTGGGATAGCTTCGCTATCCTCTGACTAAACCCTTTCAGCGCCGCAGCGTAAGTGGCGCTACGTCCGGGCGTGCTGGCTCTCATTTTCTCCTGTGTTCCCTTCCCCTTCGTATCAGCTTCCGGTAATCCTGAAAGGATTGCACGTCAGGGGATAAAAGCCTGGTTGGAGTCGAATAAAAAAAGCCCCATCCGGAGACGGAGCTTTCAACAATGTGTTTGTTAATGATTTACCATAGTTATGATCCATCCAAAAAATGAGATAATGGATAGAACATATATTGCTAATGTTATGTTTATATTGGTTTTATAACTAACCAATCCAACTATCCAGACTATTAAATAGATTAATGAAACTATGTAAATGTTAAATCCTGAAAGCGTTGCCATATAAATGCAGACAACATGAAAGATTGCCAGCGGAAAGCCAATTTTTGCTATCAACTTGTTACGATTATAATAATATATTGCGCCAATAACTATTATAATAATGTAAAATATGTATCGAAATTCCATTGAAAAATCCTTTTTAATACAAGTGTGAAATTATGCATCTGGATAATATCACTCTAGTTATAACTGGTTAAGGTTATTTACCAGTTTTCAGATTCTGTCCAGGGCCTGTTAAATTCCCCGAGGTATGTTGCGGCCAGCTCCGGAACATCCTTAATCAGCAGAACGTTTTCGGCGTTGCGGCTTACGGCACTGGCCGTGTAGTTAAACGAGCCTGTTTGTACCGTAACGTCACCGATCACCATAAATTTATTGTGCATGATGGCGTACTGACCGTTAAGGCGCACCGGCACGCCCTGATTAGCCAGGAACGTAACTGCAGTGTACCTGTCGTAATTGGCCTTTTCATCGGTCACAACCCGGACAGAAACCCCGCGCCTTTTGGCGGCAACCAGTGCTGTGGCTATCTGCTTACTGGGGAAGCTGTACGCCGCAACATCAATACAGTTACGGGCTTTCCTGATACCGCTTAAAACGACGTCTGATGCGCTGTGACTTGTTGCCAGGGAAAATCCCACCTCGATCTATTGGACAGTATGAGGAACGCTTTCCAATCAAGTTCTTAGTAAGCGGTTGGGAAAGTTTGGAATGGAAGCCCCATTATATTTCTGGCGATAGGGATGATGGCTGGAAAGAGAAGCTCTTGAAAGACTTTTTTTGAAGCCCTGGATGAATAAGGGCTTCAAAATTAACAATATTTTCAGTAACTGCCTACAAGCCCCAAAATTTCAAGGGAAGAGTCTAGTCAATACAGAAAAGCTTTATTAGATATATGCTCAAGACTACCCCGACAAGAAGAAATACCTTACCGTTGTCATGTCTGAAGTTTGCGATACCTGTTATTAAGCAAATTGGAGTAATTAATAAAATAATTGCATGCAGGAAAAGAAACATTCCCATGCCACTAAAATCAACACTTGATAGCATTCAGTTCACCATATCCCTGTTATTTTTGGTGTTATTATGCTCATGGATCACGCTATGTCCAGCTATTAAGATTGTCTGACTTCCTTTCAGATTCGTTCCAGAGCCTGTTAAATTGCCCCAGGTACGTCGCTGCCAGCTCCGGAACATCCTTAATCAGCAGCACGTTTTCGGCGTTGCGGCTTTCGGCACTGGCCGTGTTGACCTGCCCCCAGTATTAGATATAACCGTTAGTTAGTAATGTCGGTTTGTTTACCTTCACATTTTCCATTCTGCCACCGTGCTGCAAACTCTGATGGCGTCTGATAATTCATTGCTGAATGTGGACGACACTCATTATTATCCTGGCGCCAGTTATTAATGATTTTCCTTGCATGAACGATATCGCTGAACCAGTACTCATTCAGACATTCATCGCGAAATCGTCCGTTAAAGCTCTCAATAAATCCGTTCTGCGTTGGCTTGCCCAGCTGGATTAAACGCAACTCAACACCATGCTCAAAAGCCCATTAATCCAGTGCGTGGCAAGTGAACTCCGGCCCCTGGTCAGTTCTTATCGTCGCCGGATAGCCCCGAAACAGTGCAATGCTGTTCAGAATACGCGTGACCTGAACACCTGAAATCCCGAATGCGATGGTAATTGTCAGACACTCCTTCGTGAAGTCGTCCACACAGGTCAGGCACTTGATCCTGCGACCGGTGGCCAGTGCGTCCATGACAAAATTCATCGACCAGGTCAGGTTGGGTGCCGCCGGACGGAGCAGCGGCAGACGTTCTGTCGCCAGCCCTTTACGACGTAGCCTTCGTTTTACGCCCAGCCCGCTCAGATGATAAAGGCGGTACACGCGCTTGTGATTAACATGAAGGCCTTCACGGCGAAGTAACTGCCAGATGCGGCGGTAGCCAAAACGCCTGCGCTCCATTGCCAGCTCAGTGATGCGCCCTGATAAATGCGCATCACCCGCCGGACGCTGAGCCTCATAGCGGCAGGTCGACAGGGACAAACCTGTAAGCCTGCGGGCACGACGTTGCGACAGACCGGTCGCATCACACATAAACTCAACGGCTTCCTGCTTCTGGTCTGTCGTCAGTACTTTCGCCCCAGTGCCACCTGAAGTGCCTCCTTATCCAGCATGGCTTCAGCAAGCAGCTTCTTGAGTCTGGCGTTCTCTTCCTCAAGCGACTTCAGGCGCTTAACCTCGGGAACCTCCATACTGCCATACTTCTTACGCCAGGTATAAAAGGTGGCGTCGGAAATAGCGTACTTACGGCAGAGCTCACGGGCAGAAACCCCGGCTTCAGCCTCGCGGAGGATACTGATGATCTGTTCGTCGGAAAAACGCTTCTTCATGGGGATGTCCTCATGTGGCTTATGAAGACATTACTAACATTTTGGTGTGTTAATCAACGGGGAGCAGGTCACGCCAACCTTACCAGAAATTCAACAAAAAACATTGTATTTTGCGCAAGGCCGAAATCCCGCTTTTTACCCAGCAGAACCCCGGCCCCCATCACCCGCCTCAGTGCGCCGTTATATACGGCTCCTTCACAAACTCCGCCAACAGCCAGACCATATCATGCAGCAGTCCGGTGAGTTCTTTCGCCACGCTCGCAGGCAGTGTCCCGCCCATCACCGCCAGCGTTAACGCCAGAGCATAATCCACCTGCAACGCCGTCTCCTGCCAGCAATCCGGTACGCAGGAGGTAATCTTTTCCCCAGCAATCAGCTGTTCAACCAGATAATGCGGCAGTTCAGCATCACAGCATTCCCGCAGCCGCTTCAGCGCAGCCAGCAATCGCTTACAGAGAGTGGTAAACGTCACCGCGTCGTCCGTTTCTACCAGCACGCTAACGTATGCCGTGCAGGCGTCAGCCAGTTGAAAGAGATCCGCAGAGTCAGGAAGCTGCAGGTGGAGAAGGTGATGAACAGCGTTTTCTTCAGCGCGTAAGTACGAAAATCCAGGGGTAGTCGCCATTTAGCATCCTCTTTGTCCAAAAAATGTCATGTTATGCTAACGGGTTCCTACGCCCGGTTACGGATGTGCCGCAACGCAGGCACTTTAAAACCGCGAAGAAGGGATGAAAAGAGATAACCCTGAATTACATAAGGTTGCTTGCAGGTTTGCGAGGCGGCTTCCAGAAGGGCATTGCCGGGTAGCGGCTACGCCTTCCCCGGCCTACAAAAACCACCAACCAAACTGGCCGCTACCCCTCGCTCATCATCGCCAGAAACCGCTTCACCGTCCGCGAACGTTCAAAACGCCGCCAGCAGAGCGCGATATCGGTATAGAGCTCCGGTGAGCTTAGCGCATGATAGGTCACATTCGGCGGTGAAATGGCCGCCATGGATTTCGGCACCAGCGCGAACCCGCCGCCGGCGGAGACCATGCTCAGGGAAGAGGAAAGCTGCGACGACTGCAGCGCGCGCTGCACGTTTATTCCGGCCCGCTCGCAGCAGCCGTAAACCCGGTCATACAGACCCGGCGCGACCTCCTGCGGGAACAACACCACCGGCGTATCCTGCAGTTGTTCTAACGCCAGCGAATCGCACGCCGCCAGCGGATGATCGCGGTGCAGCGCCACCACCATCGGCTCCCGGTCGAGGATTTTTAACTCAAACACCTTGCTGCTTTCGCACGGCAGGCGCACGAAGGCAATATCCAGTTCACCCTCCGCCAGCATCGTCGTCAGCGACGACATATTGGCTTCCACCTGGTGAACCTGTACCGCCATGTTCTGCACCTGAAACTGGCGGATCAGCGCGAAAATTTTGGGATGGAAAGCGTCGGAGCTGGTGATGCCAATCGACAGGCTGCCGTTCAGCCCGCGCGCAATGCCGCGGGCCTTTTCCAGCGCCGCGTCGCTCAGCGCCAGGATCTTGCAGGCATCCTCATAGAACGCTTCTCCCGCCTCGGTCAGCTCCACGCCCCGCGTCAGGCGTCTGAACAGCGGCGTGCCCACTTCCTCCTCAAGCCTTTTGATCTGCTGGCTCAGAGGAGGTTGTGAAATACCCAGCGCTTCGGCCGCCCTGGTGAAGTGTCGCTCGCGTGCAACCGCGACAAAATAGCGCAGATAACGAAGTTCCATATCTAAAACGTCTCAAACCAGCATGGTTTCTATATTGGAACTCTCTGCTGAATCGGGTCAACATTTATTTAACCTTTCTAAATAAAGTTGAAGAGGACGAGCATGATGATGCATTCATCTGCATGCGACTGTGAGGCGAGTTTATGCGAGACCCTGCGCGGGTTCTCGGCTCAACATCCTGACAGCGTGATCTATCAGACATCGCTAATGAGCGCCCTGCTAAGCGGCGTCTACGAAGGGGAGACCACCATCGCCGACCTGCTGGCACACGGCGATTTTGGTCTGGGCACCTTCAACGAGCTGGACGGCGAAATGATTGCCTTCAGCAGCCAGGTGTACCAGCTGCGCGCCGACGGCAGCGCCCGCGCCGCGAAGCCGGAGCAAAAGACGCCGTTCGCGGTGATGACCTGGTTCCAGCCGCAGTACCGCAAAACCTTCGACGGGCCGGTCAGCCGTCAGCAGATCCACGACGTGATCGACCAGCAGATCCCCTCCGATAACCTGTTCTGCGCGCTGCGCATCGACGGCAATTTCCGCCATGCCCACACCCGCACCGTACCGCGCCAGACGCCACCGTACCGGGCGATGACCGACGTGCTGGACGACCAGCCGGTGTTCCGTTTTAACCAGCGCGAGGGCGTGCTGGTGGGGTTCCGCACGCCGCAGCATATGCAGGGCATTAACGTGGCGGGCTATCACGAACACTTCATCACCGACGACCGACAGGGCGGAGGCCATCTGCTCGATTACCAGCTGGAGAGCGGTGTGCTCACCTTCGGTGAAATTCACAAGCTGATGATCGACCTGCCCGCCGACAGCGCGTTTTTACAGGCCAACCTGCACCCCAGCAACCTTGATGCGGCTATCCGCGCCGTCGAAAACTAACAGGAGAACTACCGTGAACAGTGAGAAACAGTCACGTCAGTGGGCGCACGGCGCCGATTTGGTTGTCGGCCAGCTGGAAGCGCAGGGCGTGAAGCAGGTCTTCGGCATCCCCGGCGCGAAAATCGACAAGGTCTTTGACTCCCTGCTGGACTCCTCCATCGAGATTATTCCTGTACGCCACGAGGCCAACGCGGCGTTTATGGCGGCGGCAGTGGGGCGGTTGACCGGCAAGGCCGGGGTGGCGATGGTCACCTCCGGACCGGGCTGTTCAAACCTGATCACCGGCATTGCCACCGCCAACAGCGAAGGCGACCCGGTGGTGGCGCTGGGCGGAGCGGTGAAGCGGGCGGATAAAGCCAAGCTGGTGCACCAGAGCATGGACACCGTCGCCATGTTCAGCCCGGTCACCAAATACGCCGTGGAGGTGAGTGCGCCGGACGCAATTGCTGAGGTGGTTTCCAACGCCTTTCGCGCCGCCGAGCACGGCAGGCCGGGGGGCGCGTTCGTCAGCCTGCCGCAGGATATTGTCGACCAGCCCGCGACGGGAGCCATTTTGCCTGCCAGCGGCCCGGCGCTGATGGGTCCGGCACCGGAGTCAGCCATCAACGACGTGGCGAAGCTTATCGAAAAGGCCAAAAACCCGGTCATCCTGCTGGGGCTGATGGCCAGCCAGCCGGCCAACAGCGCCGCGCTGCGCAAGCTGCTGGAGAAAAGCCGTATTCCGGTTACCAGCACCTATCAGGCCGCCGGGGCGGTGAACCAGGAGCACTTCACCCGCTTTGCCGGAC
Organism: Enterobacter cloacae complex sp. P47BA; assembly: GCF_014930485.1. Taxonomy (NCBI): domain Bacteria; kingdom Pseudomonadati; phylum Pseudomonadota; class Gammaproteobacteria; order Enterobacterales; family Enterobacteriaceae; genus Enterobacter; species Enterobacter cloacae complex sp. P47BA. Next base: position 121,203 of record NZ_JADBRF010000004.1, read on the forward strand.
GCGTCGGTCTGTTCAATAACCAGGCGGGCGACCGGCTGCTCCATCTGGCAGATCTGATTATCTGCATCGGCTACAGCCCGGTGGAGTACGAGCCGTCCATGTGGAACGGCGGCGACGCGACGCTGGTGCACATTGACGTGCTGCCCGCCTATGAAGAACGTAACTACGTGCCGGATCTGGAGCTGGTGGGGGACATCGCTGAAACCCTGAACCTGCTGGCGAATCGCATCGATCACAAGCTTGAGCTAAGCCAGCGGGCCTCCGAAATTCTGGTCGATCGCCAGCATCAGCGGGATCTGCTCGATCGCCGCGGCGCCTCACTCAACCAGTTTGCCCTGCATCCGCTGCGCATCGTGCGGGCCATGCAGGACATCGTGAATAACGACGTGACGCTCACCGTCGACATGGGCAGCTTCCACATCTGGATCGCCCGCTACCTCTACAGCTTCCGTGCGCGTCAGGTGATGATCTCCAACGGTCAGCAGACCATGGGCGTTGCCCTGCCGTGGGCCATTGGTGCGTGGCTGGTGAACCCGGGTCGCAAGGTGGTGTCGGTCTCCGGTGACGGCGGCTTCCTGCAATCCAGCATGGAGCTGGAAACCGCGGTGCGCCTCAACGCTAACGTGCTGCACATCATCTGGGTGGATAACGCCTACAACATGGTGGCCATCCAGGAAGAGAAAAAATACCAGCGTCTTTCCGGCGTCGAGTTCGGCCCGGTCGATTTCAAAGTCTATGCCGACGCCTTCGGCGCGAAGGGCTTTGCCGTCGAAAGTGCGGATGCGCTGGAGCCGACGCTGCGTGCGGCAATGGATGTTGACGGCCCGGCCGTGGTGGCCATTCCCGTCGACTACAGCGATAACCCGCTGCTGATGGGCCAGCTCCATCTCAGCCAGATTTTGTGAATCAACATAAGGACAGAGAAATGCAAAAAGTGGCTCTCGTAACAGGCTCAGGCCAGGGGATTGGTAAAGCGATTGCGCTTCGCCTGGTGAAAGATGGCTTTGCCGTCGCCATCGCGGATTACAACGAGGAGACGGCGAAAGCGGTAGCCGATGAAATCACCCGCAACGGCGGTAAAGCCGTCGCCGTGAAGGTGGACGTATCCAACCGTGACCAGGTGTTCGCGGCGGTGGAGAAAGCCCGCACCGCGCTGGGCGGCTTCGACGTGATCGTTAACAACGCCGGGGTTGCGCCGTCTACCCCTATCGAATCCATCACGCCGGAGATTGTCGACAAGGTCTACAACATTAACGTGAAAGGGGTGATCTGGGGGATCCAGGCCGCGATTGACGCCTTCCGCAAAGAGGGACACGGCGGCAAGATCATCAACGCCTGCTCTCAGGCGGGCCACACCGGTAACCCGGAGCTGGCCGTCTACAGTTCCAGCAAGTTCGCGGTTCGCGGCTTAACCCAGACCGCCGCGCGGGATCTCGCGCCGCTGGGGATCACCGTTAACGCCTACTGCCCGGGCATCGTCAAAACGCCGATGTGGGCGGAGATCGACCGTCAGGTCTCCGAGGCGGCGGGTAAACCGCTCGGCTACGGGACCGAGACCTTTGCCAAACGCATTACGCTTGGCCGCCTGTCCGAACCGGAAGATGTTGCCGCCTGCGTTTCATATCTTGCGGGGCCAGACTCTGACTATATGACCGGACAGTCTCTCCTCATCGATGGTGGGATGGTGTTCAACTAAATTCTAATAAGCTCTGACATGAGTTTTCCCCTGCCCCCGTGCAGGGGCTTTTTTTTGTCTCCTCCGCCATTGTGCATTACACTGCGCGCTGCAAAACTTTAGTCATTACGATCTGACAGGCGGTAACAGCGATGAACGGTACAATCACAACGTGGTTTAAAGATAAAGGCTTTGGATTTATCAAAGATGAAAACGGCGACAACCGCTATTTTCATGTGATTAAGGTCGCCAACCCTGATCTGATTAAGAAAGATGCGGCGGTGACCTTCGAGCCAACCACCAACAACAAAGGCCTTTCCGCCTATGCGGTGAAGGTGATCCCCGAAAGCAAACATCTCTTTATTGCGGGCGAGCGCGTGAAGCTCACCTCGATCAAATCCTTCGTGGTGTTTAACGAAGAAGAACCGGTTGATACCAAAATCGACAAAGAGAATGCGGTGCTGTCGGTGGGGCTGCTGATGAACAGCATCAAGCCGAAATCCGAGAAAAAGCCGGGCGAAATGCGCACGGTGAAGAAGCTGGCGATCACCACCTTCCAGAACACGACGATGATCTTTACCGAAGACGAGATCGACATCGATGCCACGGTGAAGCTGCTGAAGTAATTGTTTGCCGGGTGGCGGCGATGCCTTACCCGGCCTACGAAAAACACTCAACGCGATACGAAACGTAGGCCCGGTAAGCGCAGCGCCACCGGGCACCGCCGCGCGCACTTAACCCATCCTGTGCTCGCCCCGTAACATCGCCTCCCGGTCAAATACCTGCTGGATCTCCCCGTGCGCCATAAACGCCGCCCGGTCGGACATATGGGCAATCACGTCCGCATCATGGCTCACCAGCAGATAGGTCATGCCGTGCTCGGCTTTCAGGCGGTTCAAAAGATTGAGTATTTCCGCCTGCACGGACATATCCAGCGCCGAAGTCGGCTCGTCCAGCAGCAGAAGCTGAGGGCGCAGCAGCAGCGCGCGGGCAATGGCCACGCGCTGGCGCTGCCCGCCGGAAAGCTGGTGCGGATAACGTTTACCCGCGTCGGCTGAAAGCCCTACCTGCTGTAGCGCATCCGCCACCTTTTCGGCAACCTGGGTTTCGCCGCGAATGTTTAACGGCTCCGACAGGGTGCGCGCAATGGTGTGGTTTGGGTGCAGCGACGCCCACGGATCCTGAAACACCATCTGCACGTTGCGGCGAATCTCGCCTTCAAAACGTCGTCCTGGCCGTAAATTTTCCCCGAGGACTGAAATGTGGCCGTTCCACTCGCGCTGCAGCCCCGCCAGCACGCGCAGAAGAGTCGATTTCCCGCAGCCGGATTCGCCAATCAGGCTGAAGGTTTCACCTTTCTTGACGGCAAAGCTGGCGGCGGACACCGCCATTTTCTCCCCGAAGCTCACCTGGAGATCCTTAACTTCAACGAGCGTCATTATCGGTCTCCTTCCACCGCTGCGAGCGGTCAAGCGTCGGCAGCAATTGGCCATAGGTACTGGCGTTCGGACGGCAGGTCCACAGGGTGCGCGTATACGGGTGCATCGCCTGCGGGAGACGGCTCGCCGCCATCTCATCGACCTTTTCGCCCTGATACATCACCAGCACGCGGTCGCAGTGTTCCGCGACGAGCGGCAAATCGTGGCTGATTAACAGCATCGCCATCTGGCGTTCTTCGCTCTGCTGCACCAGCAGTTCGAGGATCTGGTTACGCAGGCGGGCGTCCAGCGCGGAAGTGGGTTCGTCGGCAATCAGCACCTGCGGGTTGTTGATCAGCGCAATGGCGATCATTACCCGCTGGCCCATGCCCCCGGAGAGTTCGCCGGGATAGCGTGACAGCACGTTCTCGCCCAGCCCGACGGCGCGGATGATGTCGTGAATGCGAGCCAGGCGTTCAGCGCGGGGCAGGCGCTGATGGAGGGTCAGCGCCTCATCAAGCTGAGCGGCGACGTTTTTCGCCGGATTCAGCGCGTAGCGCGGGTCCTGAAGGACCATCGCAATTCCGTTGCCGCGCAGCGCCTGCCAGCGGCGGGTGCTCAGGGTCAGCAGGTCGTTGCCGAGCACGTTAAGCCGGTTCGCGCTTACGATGCCGGGCTTGCGCACCAGCCCCATAAGCGCGCGGGCGGACATCGATTTGCCCGAGCCGGATTCCCCCACCAGCGCCAGCCGCTCGTTGCCAAGCGTGAAGCTCAGGTTGTTGACCACGCGCGCGGCGGGGTAGTCGATATTCAGCGCATCGACGATAACGCGTTGTTCAGTCATGCTGTGGCTCCAGTACGTCGCGCAGGCCGTCGCCCAGCAGGTTAAAGGCCAGGCTGGCAAACAGAATCGCTCCGCCCGGAATGGCGGCAATCCACCACTGGTCGAAAATGACCTGCATGCCGTCGGCGATCATTGCGCCCCATTCGGCCATCGGCGGACGCGCGCCAAGACCGAGGAAGCCCAGCCCGGCGGCCGCCAGAATAATCCCCGCCAGATCCAGCGCCAGCCGCACAATCGCGGACGGCAGGCACAGGGGCAGAATATGGCCGACCAGCAGGCGCGGGCCGCGAATGCCCATCATCTCGGCGGCGGCGAGATAGTCGCTGTGGCGCAGACGCTGAATTTCACTCCGCGCCTGACGCGCGTAGGCAGGCCAGGTGGTTAAGGCCAGCGCCAGCGCGCCGTTGACCAGCCCGGGGCCGAGCATCGCCACAAACGCGAAGGCGAGGATCAGGCGCGGCATCGACATCACCACGTCGGTAAAACGCATCAGGATGCGCTCCATCCAGCCGCCGTAGTAGCCGGACAAAATCCCCACCAGCAGCCCGGCGGGCAGGGTGATAACGGTGACTAACGCCACCAGCCCGAGCGCCGGACGCGTGCCGTAAATCAGGCGCGAAAGCAGGTCGCGCCCGTAGCTGTCGGTACCCAGCCAGTGCTGGATATTGGGTGCCTGTAAGCGCGCGGCGGCGTCCTGCCAGTTCGGGTCAAGCGGCGCAAGCCACGGCGCGAACAGGGCGATAACGACCAGCAGCGCGATGGCAACCAGCCCGCAAAATGCGGCAGGAGAGCGGCGCAGGCGGCGTAAGAAGAGATAGAACGGCATCAGCGCACCCTGGGATCGGTCGCCCGCACAAGCAGGTCGGTAAGGTTATTGATCAGGACAAAGCAGACGCCAATCAGCAGCGTGCCGCCCATGACCGCCGTCGTGTCTCCGGCGAACAGGGCGGTGGTGAGATAGCGTCCGATGCCCGGCCACGAGAACACGGTCTCTGTTAATACCGCACCTTCCAGCATGCTGGTATAGGCCAGGGCGATCACCGTCAGCAGGGTGCCGCGAATGTTCGGCAGCACGTGGCGCAGCAAAATAGTCATCTCCCCGGCACCCTTGGCGCGGGCAAGCAGGATGTACTCTTTGTTCATCTCGCTCAGGCAGGCGGAGCGCGTCAGGCGGGTAATGCTTGCCAGCGAATAATAGGCCAGCAGCAGCACCGGCAGCACCAGGTGGCTGATGGCGTTGCGGAACGCCTCGCGGTCGCCGGAAAGCCAGGTATCAATCAGCGCAAAGCCGGTGCGCGTCTCCACGGTGAACTGCCAGATGTCGTCCAGCCTGCCGGGGCCAGCGCTCCACTGCAGCTTCGCATAGAACAGGGCCAGCATCAGCAGGCCGAGCCAGAAAATCGGCACCGAATTGCCGAGCAGGGTGAGGGTTCTGATGGCGAGATCGAGCGGCGAACCGGCGTAGCGGGCGCACAGTACCCCGGCAATCACGCCGAGCACGGACCCGATGATTAACGCCAACGTCGCCAGCTCCAGCGTGGCGGGGAAGGCGTGCAGCAGGTCCTGCAACACCGGCTGCCCGGTGGCGCTGGCGGTGCCTAAATCCCCGTGGGCAAGGTTTTGCAGGTAGTGCCAGAACTGCACGGGCAGGGGCCGATCCAGCCCAAGCTGGTGGCGAACCTGATCGTAGGTTGACTGGCTGGCGTGATCGCCGACGATCTGCAGCACGCGATCGACCGGTGAAAACGCCGAGAGCGCAAACGTGACGAGCAGCAGCCCGAAGAGCGTGAGCAGCAGGGTCAGCAGACCCTGAAGCACGCGGGTGGAAAGATGTGGCATGGGAAATCTCTTCACGCCGGGTGGCGGCTTCGCCTTACCCGGCCTACAAAAACCGAGAACACAGGCCGGGTAAGCGCAGCGCCACCCGGCAACAAGGGCTACTTCGTGACGCGATCGTACCAGACCATATCCGCGTTCAGCCCCTGCTGATACCCCTTCACGTTATCGCGCACCACGATCTGGGTTTTACCCTGATCGACGAACACGTACGGCGAGCTCTGCTGCAGCTGTTCCTGCATCTTCTTATACAGATCCAGTCGCTTCGCCGGATCCGGCTCGGCTACCGCCGCCAGCGTGGCCTTGTTCAGCTCCGGAATTTTCCAGCCGTTAAGCCCGGCCACGGTGCTGGATTTCCCGTCGTTCCACGCGAAGGCGCTGGCGTTAGAGTGCGCATCGAAGTAGTCCGGGATCCACAGACGAATCGCCGCCTGATGCTGCTTCGCGCGCACGCGGGCATAGACCTGACTCCCGGCGGCAGGCAGCAGATCCACCTTCACGCCACCCTGAGCAAAGCTCGCCTGCATCGACTGGGCGATGGTGATAAACGGCGGCTTGTTCTCTACGTCCAGCGTGAAGTGCGCGTCCTTAATGCCCGCTTTGGCGAGAATGGCCTTCGCTTTTGTCGGGTCAAATTTAAACGGATTGTCTTCCAGCGCGCCCGGCAGACCGACCGGCAGGAAGCTCTGGTGAACAAAATACTGGCCTTTCAGCAGATTTTTAGTGATGCCGTCATAATCGACCAGCCAGCGCGAGGCTTCCCAGAAGGCCGGGTTATTCAGCAGCGGGTTAGCGCTGTTGCCGGTGTTAAACACCAGGTAATTCTGCTCGGCGGACGGAATGCTCAGCACCTTCACGCCCGGCTTGCCGTCCAGCGCGCTTATCTGATCGGCCCCCAGATCGCGCGCCACGTCCGCATCACCCTGCTGGATCAGCAGGCGGCGTGAAGCAGGATCGGGGACGTTTTTAATGATGATGCTTTTGAGCTTCGGCGCGCCGCCGGGCGCGGCGTCGTTAGCTTCCAGCACGATGGCCTGATGCGGCTGGTAGACGCGCATTTTGAACGCGCCGCTGCCCGCCGAGTGCATTTTCAGCCACGCGTTGCCGAAGTCATTATCCTTCACGTTCGCGGCGACCTGCTTTTCATCGACGATAGAGGCAATCGGCGTGGAGAGAATATTGAGCGCCACCGACGGGCTGACGTCCGCCGTCCAGTGCAGCTGGAGGGTGTGATCGTCCACCTTTTTCAGCTGGCTGGCGATGTTGCTGGCGTCCCAGCCCAGCACGTTGAGGATGAATGCCGGGGATTTGTTCAGCGTCACGGCGCGGGTATAAGAGAAAATCACGTCTTCCGGGCGCAGCGGGTTGCCGGAGGCGAATTTCGCATCCGGCTTAAGTTTAATCGTCAGGGTTTTTGCTGCCGCGTCGGCCTCCCAGCTTTCCGCCAGAATCGGGGTGATTTTTTCCGGGTTATCGCGGTCCGGCTGTACCAGACGCTGGTACAGGCTCGGCACGGTCTGGATGCTGGAAAGCTCGTTGGCTTCGGCCGGGTCAAGGCTCACGATATCATCAAGACCCTGGGCGACAACCAGCGTGTTGGGCGGAGTAGCAGCGTGGGCAACGCTTGAGAGCGCAGCCAGCACCAGTAACGGCAGCAGTTTTTTAGTCATAGCGATCCCTGAAAAAATATATTGTGATTGTTATATGCTTCGTTACGTTAGGCTGACTGAGGATTTCCTCAAAGTCGAAATTCTGCTTTGCTTATACCATCCGGATATAACGCATACAGGCTGGTTATTAGGCGCTTATCTTCCTGGGAGTCACCGTCGTGCCCGAAATCAATCAACATGGTCAAACCGTTAACGATATCGTCCCGGACTGGAAATGCGCCCGGGTCTTAACCCGCACGCCGCTGTTCGGCCAGTACTGCCGTCTGGAGCCGCTGGATGCTGACCGCCATTCGGCTGATTTGTTTGAAGCCTATGCGCTGGGTGACGACAGCGACTGGACGTGGCTTGCCAGTACTCAGCCCATGAGCGTTGAGGCCACGGCGCACTGGGTGCTCGGAAAGGTGCTGGATGACGACCTGGTGCCCTTTGCCGTCATCGATCTGCGTACCGAAAAGGCGGTCGGGCTGGTGAGTTATATGGCGATTGAACGTTTTCAGGGCTCGGTGGAAATTGGTCACGTCACCTGGTCGCGTAAAATGAAAGGCACTCGTTTGGGTACCGAAGCGGTGTGGCTGTTGCTGAAAAATGCCTTTGAGCATAAGTACCGTCGACTGGAATGGAAATGCGATTCGATGAACACCGCCTCACGAAATGCGGCGGAGCGGCTGGGGTTTATCTGGGAGGGACGCCTACGCCAGAAGCTGGTGCGCAAAGGGCGTAACCGCGACAGCGATATGCTTTCTATTATTGACGGCGAGTGGCCGCAAAGAGACGCGGAGCTGCGCGCCTGGCTGGCGGCAGAGAATTTTGACGAGGAAGGGCGGCAGATAAAGCGGCTTGAGGCGTTTCGGTTATAAGTTTTTTATGTAGGGTACAGCGTAAACGCGCGGTTAATCCGCGGAAATCGCGATTTCAATCAGGTTGGTTTTTCCTGACTGCAGGCCGCGCGTTACCGCTTCGGCGATATCCGCAGCCTCGGTCACCCGGCAGCAGTGGACGCCCATGGCGGTGGCCAGCGACTGAAAATCGATATGCGGGTTCACCAGGTCCATCCCGATAAAACGCCCCAGCCGCGTTGAGCTGTAGTCAGCCTGGCTCTTCATAAAGTTTTTCAGGATGTTGTACTCCCTGTTATTCATGACGATAAAGGTGACCGGCAGATTTTCGTGTGCCGCCGTCCAGAGCGCCTGCGGCGAGTAGAGGGAGGCTCCGTCTCCAACTAAACACACTACCGGCTCGCGGCCCAGCCCCAGCGAGTGACCTACTGCTGCGGGCATCCCCCAGCCCAGTCCGCCGCCGCGCATAAAGTAGTAGCGCTGGTGCTGCTGGTCAGAGATGAACCGGCGGACATGCCTGGCGGTCGCTATCGCCTCATCAACGATGGTGGTACCCGCCGGAATGGATCGGATGACTTCCCAGGCTGCGACCATCGGCGAAAGGGCCGGGCGAAGCCGCTCGGCGGCGAGACGTTCTTCCTGCTGCTGCCACTCCTTCTCTCGTTCGTCGCGGGCCGTAACCAGCAGCCGCTTGTGGACCAGCCTGCTGGCGATCAGGCGCTGATCAAGCTTCGGCAACAGTTCGTGCAGGGAGAGCTTGATATCCCCCATCACCGAAAGGCGAGTGGCATAGGTGCGGCCAAGCTCGTGCATATCCGCCGAGAGCTGATACACCGCGCAGGTCGCCGGAATAGCCTCCCCCTCGCTGTACAAAATGGTGATCAGGCTTCTGCCGCCGATGATAAATACGGCATCGTAGGCATTGATGACGCTGGCGATTTCGCTGGCGGTGGTGGGCATATTGCCCCGCCAGAGCGCGTGCTGAGTGGGAAAAGGCAAATTCAGCGGCCAGGAGGAGCCGTAGACGTGGGCGCTGAGCGCTTCCGCCAGCTCGACAATCTCCTGCGTCGAGCCGCTGGAGTGCACCTCATCGCCCGCCACAATCATGATCCTGCCCGGCGCGATCTCGCTGAGCGCCTCCGCCAGCTCGTCCAGCGAGCCCGCCACGGTGTGGTAGTTCACTCTCGACGCCGTCTGTATCCCGGCATCGCTCAGCTCTTCCATCACGTTCATCGGCAGGGAGAGCAGCACCGGACCGGCCGGAGGATAGCTGGCAGCGTGAAACGCGCGGCGCACCAGCACCGGGAGCTGGTCGGCGCTGGTAACCTCCTGCGCCCACTTCATGACCGGAGAGCCGATGGACACAATATCGTCATACAGCAGCGGGTCGCGGACGTAGTGTCGCGTATCCTGCTGTCCAACGGTCACCACCAGCGGGGTTTTCATGATCCGCGAATTAATCAGATTCCCCATGCCGTGCCCCAGGCCGCTCGCGGTATGCAAATTGATAAAGCCCGTTTTGCCGGAGGCTTTCGCGTAGCCGTCGGCAATCGCCACCACGGTGCTCTCCTGAAGCGCCAGAATATAGTGAATATTTTCATGGCGAAGCAGGGCATCAATCAGAGGAAGCTCGGTGGTACCGGGGTTGCCAAAAATATATTCCACGCCTTCACTCTCTAGCACTTCAAGAAGAATATCGGCACCCGTTCGCATATTGAGATCTGATAAGGACGTTAATGATTTAATCATACTGACACCTCATTCAGTATTATTTAACCCAGGCTAAAATTCTTCCTGCGTTGGACGCACAACAATTTCATTAATATCAACGTCGCCAGGCTGTTCAATAGCAAATAAAACCGCGCGGGCAATTGCGTCAGCCGGAATAGCCTGCTTATAAAACTCATGGAGAAATTTTTTGCTCTCTTCGTCAGAGCTACCGAATTGCAGCTCGCTTTCGACGGCACCGGGCGAAATAAGCGTCGTGCGGAGGGTTTTACCCGCCTCCTGACGTAAGCCTTCACTCAGCGCGCGGACGGCGAATTTTGTGGCGCTGTACACCACGCCGCCAGGTGCCAGCACCTTGATGCCCGCGACGGAGGCAACGTTAATAAAATGCCCGCTGCCCTGACGCTGGAACACCGGCCACGCGGCCGCGATGCCGTACAGCACCCCTTTCAGATTGGTGTCAATCATCTTGTCCCATTCGTCGGTTTTCAGCTCGCTCAAGGGAGCGATAGCCATAAAGCCCGCGTTGTTGATTAGCACATCCACGCGCTGGTAGGCGGCAACGGCAGCGTCAATGGCGCGCTGAATCTCTTCCTGACGAGTCACGTCGGCCTTCACGGCTATCGCCTTGCCGCCTTGCTGAATAATCTGATCCACCAGGGCATTAATTCTGTCCAGACGGCGCGCCACCAGCACCAGCGAAAACGCGTTATTCGCTAAATGGAGGGCAATCGCCTGACCAATACCGCTGCTGGCACCGGTGATGACAACCACCTTGTTTGCACTATTATTCATGATCTTATCTCGCTATTGAGTGATGCAAAAAATAAAAGGCAGAGAAGCATTAATGAATAATGACAAATTCATTAATGCGGTTTTTTGATATATTGTGTATCGGAAATAAAATGATGTTCGTTTAAAACTTAATGGAGTACGCAAGAGTCTGTCAATGTCGTTTTCTAATAATTAAATTATTTACAGGCTTAATATTTAATTCTTATAGGTAACCGAGAATAGTATATAAATGAAATGGGGTCACGATAGCGGCCCTGCGAACAGGGCCTGAGAATTACAATTTGCCACTGTAAAGCACCGGGCCTGTGGGGAGTCCAGTGGGCGATCCGCCCTCTGGTTCAAGGCTTATGGCTATCGTGGCGTCAGGAGGGAGCGTTGTGTTCCTGAGGGTGACGCGTGTCGGTATGTCGTTATGCAGCAGCCCCATGGAGACTGGCGCCTGCCCGCCAGGGATCAGCCAAAGCTGGAGGCTGTGTTGCGCCGCGACGGCCGTCGGCCGAAGAGGGGCAATGCTCAGGTGCTGGCGGCTGGCATCCGCGCTGACGACCCATTCCCCGTGCTGTTGGGCATCGTTGAGGACCATCAGCGGAACGAGTTCCGGTGTACGGGTGGCATACCAGGCAACGACCGACAGGGCGGCGAGGGAGGCCGCAACCATCCAGCCGACATAAGGCCGACTTTTGCGTAAAGGCTTTTTGGGCGGCAGGTCGAGGGCGATTCTTTTCCACACCGTCTCGGGTGGAGGGACGGGCACAAGATGACTATCCAGCGTGCTGAACATGTCCTGCCAGTACGCCACGCGGGCGGCCAGAGCCGGTTCACGGAGGACCCTTTTCTGGAACTGAAGCCGTGCTCCTCCCCGCAGCGTGCCGAGGGCATACTCTGCTGCCAGCATGTCGTCGCGTTTTTCTGCGTCATTCATAGCCCCACGCACTCCCGAAGATGATCCATTGCCCGACGTATCCAGCTTTTCACCGAGCCTACAGGCTGCTGGAGCCAGTCGGCAATGTCGCTGTGAGACATTCCCTGATAGTAGGCGAGCGTAATGCTCTGGCGCTGCTCGCTGCTCAAATGTTCGAGACAATGCCTGAGCCGCTCAGCCTGCGCATCGTCGTGCCAGTTATTCTGCTCATCGCTTTCGCTCAGCAGAATATCTTCCGAATACGCCTCTTCACGGGCTGCAGCCCGGGTTTGCCCGCTGCGCAGCCAGTCAATACAGCGGTTGCGAACAATATGCGTAAGCCAGGTCATCGGGGAGCTCAGGGTAGCGTTATAGGTTTCGGCTTTACTCCAGACGGTGACAAAACAGTCGTGAAGGATCTCTTCTGCCCAGGCGCGGTCGCGCAGCATGCGCAGCGCAACGGCAAACAGGTGAGGCGATGTGAGTCGGTAAAGTTGTTCAAATGCGCGGCGATCGCTTGCATTAATTTCAGCTGCTGTTCAGCCAGCGCGTTATCCATGTTTTTTCCGGAAGGCAACGTCACACTTCCGAAGTATAGACAACTACTTAGGCATCAGGACGGTATCAATCACATCGATCACGCCATTTTTCTGATGAACGTCATAGGTGCTGATGTTCGCCACGTTACCTTTACCGTCCTTAAGCTGAATATTGTGCGGGCCGTTACTCATGATCCACAGCGGTTGACCGTTAACGGTCTTCAGCTCCGCGTGACCGCCGCCCTGTTTAATTTTCTGCTCCAGCGCTTTCATATCGTAATTACCGGCGACCACGTGATAGGTCAGAATGCTGGTGAGCGTGGCTTTGTTTTCGGGTTTGACCAGGTTCTCGACCGTGCCGGCAGGCAATTTCGCAAACGCCGCATTGGTCGTCGCAAACACGGTGAATGGCCCTTTGCTCTGTAGCGTATCCACCAGTCCAGCCGCTTTGACGGCGGCCACCAGCGTGGTGTGATCTTTCGAGTTTATGGCGTTTTCAACAATATTTTTGCTCGGGAACATTTCCGTTCCGCCCACCATCACGGAGCCTGACGTCATGGCGGCTGATGCGCCTGCACAGAAGAGTAAAGCGCTGGTTACGAATGCAACACGGGTTAGCTTTTTCATCATCTTTCCTCGGATTGGTGAGCAAAGGGGTTGCTCGCAGACTCATATACGAGGGCTGATGAAAACTGGATGCAGGAGGATGAAAATATTTTTGGAAGGGGGCAAAGTGAATTTGAAAGTTGATTTTGGTTAAGTTCTGTTCGCGGGTTTTATGCGCTAATGCCCTTCTGGATCTCCAATATCAGGAACTTAACTCATGGATGACTCTGAAAATCGTGCTTATCATCGGCCCATCTGGGACGACAATGGACGGTTTTATTATGAATTGATCTCCCAGCCAAAAGAAAATAATTACGTGGCGGTTTGCCTTATGCCGCCGCATAAAATCATTCCGGTCATTTTTATTCCAGGAGTGATGGGGTCAAATTTAAAAAATAAAGACAACAAAGTCTGGCAGTTCAGCGTCGAATCGCTTAAAAAATGGCCGTTAGCAGGCCCGGAGAAAAGAAAACAGCTTCTGGACCCAAAAACCACATCCGTTGATGACAGCGGGAATATCTTCAATGAGGGGGCAGATGGCAAAAAATTCCCGTCCCGCCGTGCACGGGGGTGGGGAAGTGCGTTTTATATGAGCTACGGCGAGGCGCTTGACCGGTTGCAGTATCTACTCAGTGACGACGATATCCTGTTAGATAATTATTTCCGTGAAGCGCAATTACAAACGGCGCGGCAGCGTTTTACCGGTGTAAGGATCGGTGACGAACCTGCAGAGCAAGTACTGACGGAAGAAGAAACTGCGCACTGCCACCACTTTTTATACCCGCTTCACGTTTTTGGCTATAACTGGCTACAGTCGAATGCTGATTCGGCGGCGTTGCTTGGCCAATATATCAGCAAGGTTCTGGGGTTATATCACGGTCGTCTCGCGGTGGATAAAGTCATTCTGGTTACCCATTCGATGGGAGGCCTGGTTGCCCGGCATTATTCAGAAAACATGAACGGTCAGGGCAATATTCTGGGGATTGTCCACGGGGTGATGCCGGACCTTGGCTCGCCAGCGGCTTATCGACGTATGAAAACCGGCGAACGGGGAATTACCGGGATAATTATCGGGGACAGTGCCGAGAAACTGGTGCCTGTCCTGGCCCAGTCTCCCGGTCCGTTACAGTTGCTGCCGGGCAAGGCTTACGGTCCTGGCTGGCTGAAAATCGAGAGCGGTGGTACGCAACAATCTCTGCCAAAAAGCGATCCATACACGGAAATATACCTGAACAAAACTGACTGGTGGCGGCTGTGTGAGAAGGATTTGCTGCTGGGGGATACGAATAGTGAGTGGCAAGATTTTGTTTACCGGATAAAGAATCCAGTTAAAGAATTCATTGAAAAACTGAATGGAAAATACCACCCGCAGACCTGGCTGTTTTATGGCGCGAGTGCAGACAATAAGTCTGATGCTTTTCTGACGTGGAAAGAACGGCCTGTTCTGCGGCCTGTACCGGTGATGGGCTATCCAGAGCCATCGTCACCGACATATCGGTATGATGCAGGAACAACCTTTGAGTTGATTTCCGCAGGAACGCCCGGCGATGGCACGGTGCCAGTAAAGGCGATCCGGACCAGGTCCCCCAGAATTCTTGGGGTGCTGGCGACCAATGTTGACCATGAAGGGGCCTATGCCGTTGATCCTGTAGATCGCTCCCGTTCAGTTTACAGCGATCTGTCCGACGCCCTGATGTTCACAGTCCGCTCGGTGGTAAAAATCGTGCAGCAGGTGCCGGCACCATGAAAAAATTCCCGTTTCCCCTGCTTATTCCGCTGGCGATGCTGTTGCTGGCGGCAGGATTCTATATTCACAACTTTGTGACGTTTGTTCATACGCCACCAGAATTGACTGCTAAGGAAAAACGTATGGTTGATACCCTGTTTGCCTCCACAAAAGCCCAGTGCGTGGGGCGCTATGTGTTTGAGGTTCCGACCTCTTTTGAAAACACCCGGACCGAAGATGCCAAAATCAATGAGATCAGCATCAGCAGCAAGCGACTTTATCGCCCGGCATTTGAACAACGTATCCGGCTACGAGAGCAGGAGTTGCTGAACGGGCATACAGTGAGGACAGTGGATCAGCCTTTCTTAAAGCAGGTGTACCGGATCAATGAGAATGCGGTGATATTTGACCGGAATAGAAATGGGAGTGAAGGAGGATATGGCCGCACTCTGGAAGGGCACCTGTATATAGATGGGGTAGCGTTTATCCTCAGTCAGGATATTATCGATTTATCAGATCCTAAATATCAACAAGATAAGGAGGATTTTATCAATGCTGGTGTTAGTCCTGGCCATATTAATAACAAACCTCAGAAACTAGCAGAGCTACAGGACTTAATGTCCCGTCTGAGCGGGCGAAAAGATGATGAAATCCCGACACACCCGGGCACCTGTATTTCAGAAGGGTTTATCCGTGACGGGAACGGAAAACCAAAGGAAGACATCACCTTTATTTATCCGCACAGTTCGGCATTTTCTTTTATCGTCTGGAGCAATAATGCTCTGAAAGAAAGCACAACCATGCTGGAGCGAACCGGGGAAATTCAGTCTTATATCAACAGCATTAATGGACGCACGCTGCGTAAGGGGGAAACGCAGATTGCCGATTTCACGGCCAGTGAATGGCTGATTACGGCCCCGCCGACAAGCTTATCCGATAATCCCTCAGCACAACTCATGTTTACCGCCGTAGCGAATGAGACAAATGCAGACTTCATGCATCCCAGTCTTGATCTGACGTTAAGCAACGAAATCCCACCCGAAGGCAGCGACACTGCTCCCCCATCAGCCTATAGCGACGCTGAGCTTGTGGCGATTTGGGATCGCATTACCCGTTCTTTTCATCTCAGGGACAATGCGTTCTGATTGGTACAAATCCCCGGTGGCGACGTCCGGGGAATTTAATCTATGAAACTGAGTTCCTAACCATTGTTGAAAGTAGTCAGGCAACTCAGCGCCTGACCGGTGCCCCGTTCGCCACATAATACGCCGCCGTGCTCTTCGCCAGCGGCTCGCGCCCGCGAATGGCGTCGGCAATCTTTTCGCCGATCATGATGGTGGTGGCGTTGAGGTTGCCGGTAATAATCTGCGGCATGATCGACGCATCCACCACGCGTAATCCTTCCAGCCCGTGAACGCGGCCTTCACCGTCAACCACCGCCATCTCGTCATAGCCCATTTTGCAGGTGCCGCACGGATGGAACGCGGTTTCGGCGTGGTTGCGCACGAACTCGTCCAGCTGCTCGTCGGTCTGGCACTCGACGCCGGGGCTGATTTCACGGCCGCGGTACTTGTCCAGCGCGGGCTGGTGCATGATCTCGCGGGTGATGCGGATCGCGTCGCGGAACTCCTGCCAGTCCTGCTCGTGGGACATATAGTTGAACAGGATCGCCGGGTGCTGGTGCGGATCGCGCGACTTGATGCGCACGTGGCCGCGGCTCGGCGAGCGCATGGAGCCGACGTGGCACTGGAAGCCGTGCTCTTTCACCGCGTTCGAGCCGTTGTAGTTAATCGCCACCGGCAGGAAGTGGTACTGAATGTTTGGCCACTCAAACTCCTCGCGGCTGCGGATAAACCCGCCCGCTTCGAAGTGGTTGCTCGCGCCCACGCCCGTGCCGCCAAACAGCCACTCCGCGCCAATCTTCGGCTGGTTCCACCACTGCAGGGCAGGGTAGAGGGAGACCGGCTCCTTACATTCATACTGAAGGTACATCTCCAGGTGATCCTGCAAGTTTTCCCCCACGCCGGGTAAATCATGTACCAGCGGGATATCAAATTGCTTCAGCAGTTCAGCGTTGCCCACGCCGGAGCGCTGGAGGATCTGCGGAGATGCGATGGCGCCCGCGCACAGCAGCACCTCTTTGTTCGCCGTCGCTTTGGACGGAATGGTGCTTTCGCCCTCCAGCCACTCGACGCCCACCGCGCGCTTGCCGTCAAAAATAATGCGATCGGTCATGGCGTGGGTGCGGATGGTCAGGTTCGGACGCGGTTTGGCCTGGTCCAGATAGCCGCGCGCGGTGCTGGCGCGTCGGCCCTGCGGCGTGACCGTGCGGTCCATCGGGCCGAAGCCTTCCTGCTG
This sequence comes from Enterobacter cloacae complex sp. P47BA, assembly GCF_014930485.1. Taxonomy (NCBI): domain Bacteria; kingdom Pseudomonadati; phylum Pseudomonadota; class Gammaproteobacteria; order Enterobacterales; family Enterobacteriaceae; genus Enterobacter; species Enterobacter cloacae complex sp. P47BA. Next base: position 138,135 of record NZ_JADBRF010000004.1, read on the forward strand.
ATAGCCGTTGAGATCGTCGGTGCGCGGATAGCCCGCCTGCACGCCCGCCTCCACCATTGCTTCAAACAGCGGGTTTACGCCCGGCTTAGAGGTGGTGACGCTCACCGGACCGTCGCCGCCGTGGTAGTCGTTCGGCCCCACGTCGCGGGTCTCTGCCTTGCGGTAGTAGGGCAGGCAGTTGAGGTAGCTCCAGTGCTCCAGGCCAGGCTCTTTCGCCCAGTGGTCGAGGTCCATCGCGTTACCGCGGATGTAGCACATGCCGTTGATCAATGACGAGCCGCCCAGCCCTTTGCCGCGTCCGCACTCCATGCGGCGGTTGTTCATGAAGGGTTCTGGCTCGGTTTCGTACGCCCAGTTGTAGCGCTTGCCCTGCAGCGGGAAGGCCAGCGCGGCAGGCATCTGGGTGCGGAAATCAAAACGGTAGTCCGGCCCGCCCGCCTCAAGCAGCAGGACGGTGGTGTTCGGATCTTCAGTCAGTCGTGTAGCCAGTACGTTGCCGGCAGAGCCGGCCCCGATAATGATGTAGTCAAATTGCAAATAAACCTCCCGGTTAAAATATGGACTGGAATTTACCCATCTCAACCTGGATGGACTTCACCTGGGTGTAGCTCTGCAGCGTCATCACGCCGTTCTCGCGGCCAATGCCGGAGTGCTTGTAGCCGCCAACCGGCATCTCCGCAGCGGATTCACCCCAGGTGTTGATCCAGCAGATGCCCGCTTCAAGCTGATGAATGGCGCCGTGGGCGCGGTTCAGATCGGCGGTGACGATGCCCGCCGCCAGACCGTAGTCGGTGTCGTTGGCGCGGCGAATGGCTTCTTCATCGCTTTCATAGGTGAGGATGGACATCACCGGGCCGAAGATCTCTTCGCGCACGATGGTCATCTCGTCGGTGCAGTCGGTGAACACGGTCGGGGCCACCCACGCGCCGTTATCAAACCCGTCGCCCTTCAGCACGTCGCCGCCGCACAGCACCCGCGCGCCTTCTTCTTTGCCTTTGGCGATGTAGCGCATCACGCTGTCGCGGTGCGGGAAGCTGACCATCGGGCCAAAGTTGGTGCGTTCATCGAACAGATCGCCCGCGCGGATGCGGCCCACGCGCTCGACGATTTTCTGCTCAAACGCGGTTTTAAATTTCGCGGGTACGAACACGCGGGTGCCGTTGGTGCACACCTGGCCGGAGCTGAAGAAGTTGGCCATCATGGCGATGTCTGCGGCGAGATCCAGATCCGCATCGTCAAACACAATCAGCGGGGATTTGCCGCCCAGCTCCATCGTCACCTCCTTCAGGGAGGAGGCCGCGGAGTTAGCCATCACCTTTTTGCCGCTGGCGACGCCGCCGGTGAAGGAGACTTTGGCAATGCCCGGGTGCTCGGTCAGGTACTGGCCGGTCTCCGCGCCTACGCCCGGCAGGACGTTAAACACGCCGTCCGGAACGCCCGCTTCGGTGTAGATCTCCGCAAGCTTCAGGGCGGTAAGCGGCGTGACTTCGCTCGGCTTGAAGATCATCGCGTTGCCCGCCGCCAGCGCCGGGGCCGATTTCCACAGGGCGATCTGGATCGGGTAGTTCCACGCGCCGATACCCGCCACAACCCCCAGCGGCTCGCGGCGGGTGTAGACGAACGAGGTATCGCGCAGCGGGATCTGGCTGCCTTCCAGCGCCGGGATCAGCCCCGCGTAGTACTCCAGCACGTCCGCGCCGGTGACGATGTCGACGGTCGAGGTTTCAGAAAACGCCTTACCGGTGTCGAGGGTTTCCAGCTTTGCCAGCTCGTCGTTGCGCTCGCGCAGGATGTCGACGGCGCGACGCAGGATGCGCGAGCGCTCCATGGCGGTCATCGCCGCCCAGATTTTTTGCCCGCGCTTTGCGCTCTCTACGGCGCGATTGACGTCTTCGCGCCCGGCGGCCTGCACGCTCGCCAGAACTTCACCGTTGGCCGGGTTGATGGTCTCGAAGGTGCGACCGCTGGTGGCCGATGTATAACCACCATTGATATAAAGCTGCTGTTCTGCCATTCGGGACATAAATTCTCCTCGGTTAGTCGGTCGGTAAATGCTGGCTGATAAAGTGGCTGGTGAGCGACTGGGCCAGGGTTTTATCCAGCGGTTTGCCGCTCAGCGCAGCGCGTAGCCACAGCCCGTCAATCAGCGCGGCGAGCCCGTAGCCCGCCTCCTGAGCCTGTTCGCGCGGCAACACACGGCGGAACTCGTACACCAGGTTCGACAGCAGGCGGCGGCTGCTCACCTGCTGTAAACGGTAGAGCATCGGCTGGTGCATGCTGCTCGCCCAGAAGGCCAGCCAGGCCTTCATCGCCGCGCTGCTGATTTGCGTTTCATCAAAGTTGCCGCCGACAATCGCCTGCAAACGCTGCTCCGCGCTGCCGTCCGGCAGGGCGTGCAGGCGGCTTAATACCGCATCGCGCAGCTGGCCGGTGATGTCGCGCATGGTCGCTTCCAGCAGACCGTTTTTGTCTTTGAAATAGTGGCTGATGATCCCCGTGGACACACCCGCCCGACGGGCGATCTGCGCGATGGTCGCGTCATGCATTCCCACTTCATTTATTGCTTCCAGCGTGGCGTCGATTAGCTGCCTGCGCCGGATCGGCTGCATCCCCACTTTGGGCATTGTTGCCACTCCATTCATCAGCGTTGGTTATACATTAAAGCGGTTTTTGATTGGACGTTCAATATAAAATGTGTCTTAATTGTTGCGGATTTGGATTTTAATAGTTACAAAAACAGTGGGGATACTGGATGACAGACCTTTCACAGGACAGAGAAAAAGACAAAATCAACCCGGTCGTTTTTTATACGTCCGCCGGGCTGATTTTGTTGTTTTCCCTGACGACCATCTTCTTTCGTGATTTTTCTGCCGAGTGGATTGGCCGCACCCTGAACTGGGTATCGAAGACCTTCGGCTGGTACTACCTGCTGGCGGCGACGCTCTATATCGTCTTCGTCGTCTGCATTGCCTGCTCGCGCTTCGGCTCCGTGAAGCTCGGGCCCGAGCAGTCGAAGCCCGAGTTCAGCCTGCTGAGCTGGGCCGCGATGTTGTTTGCCGCGGGCATCGGCATCGACCTGATGTTCTTCTCCGTGGCGGAACCGGTCACGCAGTATATGCAGCCGCCGGAAGGGACAGGGCAGACGATGGAGGCCGCGCGCCAGGCGATGGTCTGGACGCTGTTCCACTACGGGCTGACGGGCTGGTCAATGTACGCCCTGATGGGCATGGCGCTCGGATACTTTAGCTATCGTTATAATTTGCCCCTCACCATTCGCTCCGCGCTGTATCCGATTTTCGGTAAAAAAATTAACGGACCGATTGGCCACAGCGTCGACATTGCGGCGGTAATCGGCACCATCTTTGGTATCGCGACAACGCTCGGGATTGGCGTGGTGCAGCTCAACTACGGGCTGAGCGTGCTGTTTGATATTCCGGATTCGATGGCGGCGAAAGCGGCGCTGATTGCGCTCTCGGTGATTATCGCCACCATTTCGGTGACCTCCGGCGTGGATAAGGGCATCCGCGTGCTCTCTGAACTGAACGTGGCGCTGGCGCTGGGCCTGATCCTGTTCGTGCTGTTTATGGGCGACACGTCGTTCCTGCTCAACGCCCTGGTGCTGAACGTGGGTGACTACGTGAACCGCTTCATGGGCATGACGCTGAACAGCTTCGCCTTTGACCGCCCTGTGGAGTGGATGAACAACTGGACCCTGTTCTTCTGGGCGTGGTGGGTCGCATGGTCGCCGTTTGTTGGCCTGTTCCTGGCGCGTATTTCGCGCGGGCGCACCATTCGTCAGTTTGTGATGGGCACCCTGATCATCCCGTTCACTTTTACCCTGCTGTGGCTGTCGATTTTCGGCAACAGCGCGCTGCATGAGATCATCCACGGCAATGCGACCTTCGCGCAGGAAGCGATGGCGCATCCGGAGCGCGGCTTCTACAGCCTGCTGGCGCAGTACCCTGCGTTTACCTTTAGCGCCTCGGTAGCGACCATTACCGGCCTGCTGTTCTACGTCACCTCGGCGGATTCCGGCGCGCTGGTGCTGGGGAACTTCACCTCGAAGCTGAAAGACATCAACAGCGACGCGCCGAACTGGCTGCGCATCTTCTGGTCCGTCGCCATCGGCCTGCTGACGCTCGGCATGCTGATGACCAACGGCATTTCGGCGCTGCAGAACACCACGGTGATCATGGGCCTGCCGTTCAGCTTTGTGATCTTCTTCGTGATGGCCGGGCTGTATAAATCGCTCAAAGTGGAAGACTACCGCCGCGTCAGCGCCAGCCGCGACACCGCGCCGCGGCCAATGGGCGCTCAGGACAGGCTGAGCTGGAAGAAACGCCTGTCGCGCCTGATGAACTACCCGGGCACGCGCTACACTAAACAGATGATGGAGACGATCTGCTACCCGGCGATGGAAGAGGTGGCGCAGGAGCTGAGGCTGCGCGGCGCCTACGTGGAGCTGAAAAACCTGCCGCCGGAAGAGGGCGAAAATCTGGGACATCTGGATCTGCTGGTGCACATGGGCGACGAGCAGAACTTTGTCTACCAGATCTGGCCGCAGCAGTATTCGGTACCTGGCTTTACCTACCGGGCGCGCAGCGGGAAATCAACCTACTACCGGCTGGAGACGTTCCTGCTGGAAGGTAGCCAGGGGAATGACCTGATGGATTACAGCAAGGAGCAGGTGATTACGGATATTCTGGACCAGTATGAACGGCACCTGAACTTTATCCATCTGCACAGGGAAGCGCCGGGGAATAGCGTGATGTTCCCGGATGTCTAAACGGATTCTTAAAATACCTTTAAGCTGTATATAAATACAGTTATTTGGCGCAGCATTACTCAAGGAAGAGTAACCATGCAGAATGAGCCTGGTGTTGAAGCATTCGGGCTTTTGCTGCGTTTAGGGAAGGAACTATGGATGAGTCATGCGATAGAGTTTATCGAAACATCACTCTTTACCCGACAGATTAAAAGCATTGCTACGGATGATGAATTAAAGGATCTGCAAAAGGAACTTATTGCGTGGCCTGATAAAGGTGACCTGATCCAGCAGACGGGTGGTTTACGTAAAATAAGGATGGCGGCAGCCTCAAAGGGAAAGAGAGGGGGTATCAGAGTGATTTACTTTCTGGCCACGGAGGAGGTGATCTATTTCATTATGGCCTATCCAAAATGCATAAAGGACAGCCTGACAGAGGCAGAGAAAGCAGAACTTAAAAAGCTGACTTCCATTCTGAAAAATACTGCTTCCAGTGCCGTAAATGAGAGGTGTACTATGTACCCTAATCAGGCAGGTGGAGGCTAATAATGAGTATTTTTAATGAATTAAAATCTTCGCTTGAAGAGGCCGTTGAGATCCATAACGGAAGAAAAGCCGCTTCCCGAGTAACCCGCTATGAAGTTGCTGATGTGCGTGCCATCAGAGAGCAGCTCAATATCACGCAAAGCGAAATGGCGAAGGCGCTTGGCACGAGCGTCGATACGATAAAGAGCTGGGAGTCCAAACGCCGCAATCCAACCGGGCTGGCGGCGAAGGTACTTAATGTGATTCGGGAGAATCCTGCATTTTACAAGGCACTTGCCGGGCTGTGAGTCGCCCTTATGCCGGGTGGCGCTGCGCTTACCCGGCCTTCAAAACTGCTTTTCCGTAGGCCTGATAAGCGAAGCGCCGTCAGGCCCACCCTTCATTGACATAACTTTAATGATAACCATTTTCATTTAAATATAGCCTGTGCTATACCTTATAGCACGGGCTAATTTTGCTTTGAATTTCACCACCTCAGGAGACTTCTGCGATGCACCCACTGCAAGGATTAAAGCGTCTGTTGCTCGGCGCGCTGCTCACGGCTACGACCAGCACGGGCGCGCTGGCGGCTGAAAAGTTCCAGGTCATCACCACCTTTACCGTCATCGCGGATATGGCGAAAAACGTGGCGGGGGATGCCGCAGAAGTCACCTCCATCACCAAACCGGGCGCTGAAATCCACGAGTACCAGCCAACGCCGGGGGATATCAAGCGCGCGCAAAAGGCGCAGCTGATCCTTGCGAACGGCATGAACCTGGAGCTGTGGTTCCTGCGTTTTTATCAGCACCTGAACGGCGTGCCGGAGGTGATTGTCACCCAGGGCATCACCCCGATGGGCATCAGCGAGGGGCCGTACGACGGCAAGCCTAACCCGCACGCGTGGATGTCGCCGGACAACGCGCTGATTTACGTTGATAACATCCGCGACGCGCTGGTGAAGTACGACCCGGCCAACGCGCAGGTCTACCAACGTAACGCTGAAGCCTACAAGCAGAAGATCGTCGCGACCCTCGAACCGCTGCGCAAGCAGGTGGCGGAGATCCCGGAAGACAAACGCTGGATGGTGACCAGCGAGGGCGCCTTCTCCTATCTTGCGCGGGATCTGGGCATGAAGGAACTTTACCTGTGGCCGATCAACGCCGATCGGCAGGGGACGCCGCAGCAGGTGCGCAAGGTGATCGATCTGGTGAAGAAACATCGCATCCCGGCGGTATTCAGCGAAAGCACGGTCTCCGATAAGCCGGCGCGTCAGGTGGCGCGGGAAACCGGCGCCCACTACGGCGGCGTGCTGTACGTTGACTCCCTGAGTGCGGAAAACGGCCCGGTGCCGACCTATATCGATCTGCTGAACGTGACCACCCGCACGCTGGTGCAGGGCATTCGCGACGGCATGAAGGAGTGACCATGCAGAAGGGGATTGTCGTCACGGACGTAACCGTGACCTACCGCAACGGCCACACGGCGCTGCGCAATGCGTCGTTCAGCGTGCCCGGCGGATCGATTGCCGCGCTGGTGGGGGTGAATGGCTCCGGCAAGTCCACGCTGTTTAAGGCGGTGATGGGCTTTGTGCGGGCGGCGAGCGGCACTATCACCCTCCATGGGCTGCCGCCTCACCGGGCGCTGCGCCAGAACCTGGTCGCCTACGTGCCGCAGTCGGAAGAGGTCGACTGGTCGTTTCCGGTGCTGGTCGAGGACGTGGTGATGATGGGCCGCTACGGGCATATGGGATTTCTGCGGCGGCCTAAAGCGCAGGATCGGCAGATCGTGACCGACGCCCTGAAGCGCGTGGATATGCTCGAGCTGCGCCATCGGCAGATTGGCGAGCTGTCCGGCGGGCAAAAGAAGCGCGTCTTCCTGGCGCGGGCGATTGCCCAGCAGGGCGAGGTGATCCTGCTCGACGAGCCGTTTACCGGCGTGGACGTTAAAACCGAAGCCAGAATCATCAGCCTGCTGCGCGAGTTGCGCGACGAGGGCAAAACCATGCTGGTCTCGACCCACAATTTGGGCTCGGTCACGGAGTTTTGCGATTACACGGTGATGGTCAAAGGCACCGTGCTGGCGAGCGGTCCGACGGAAACCACCTTCACCGCCGAAAACCTTGAGCGCGCCTTCAGCGGCGTGCTGCGCCACGTGGTGCTCAGCGGTTCTGAAGAGCGCATTATCACCGACGACGAGCGGCCATTCGTGACGCACCGGCAGGAGGCCAAATGAACGCGCTTCTCGAACCCTTCAGCTATGAGTACATGCTTAACGCGATGTGGGTCTCGGCGATGGTGGGTGGGCTCTGCGCGTTTCTCTCCTGCTACCTGATGCTCAAAGGCTGGTCGCTGATCGGCGATGCGCTCTCGCACTCCATCGTGCCGGGCGTGGCGGGGGCTTACATGCTCGGGCTGCCGTTCTCGCTGGGGGCGTTTTTATCGGGCGGGCTGGCGGCGGGTAGTATGCTGTTTCTCAACCAGCGCAGCCGCCTGAAGGAGGACGCCATCATCGGGCTGATCTTCTCCTCCTTTTTCGGGATGGGGCTGTTTATGGTCTCGCTTAACCCGACCTCGGTGAATATTCAGACCATCGTGCTCGGCAATATTCTGGCTATCGCCCCGGAGGATATCGTCCAACTGGCGATTATCGGCGTGGTGTCGATGGTTATCCTGCTGTTCAAATGGAAAGATCTGATGGTGACCTTTTTTGATGAGAACCACGCCCGCGCCATCGGCCTGCGCCCGGAGCGCCTGAAGGTACTGTTCTTCACGCTGCTGGCGGTCTCCACCGTGGCGGCGCTGCAAACCGTCGGCGCGTTTCTGGTGATTTGCCTGGTGGTTACGCCCGGCGCAACCGCGTGGCTACTCACCGACCGCTTCCCGCGTCTGCTGATGATTGCCGTCGCCATTGGCAGCCTCACCAGCTTCCTCGGCGCGTGGGCTAGCTATTACCTGGACGGCGCCACCGGCGGCATTATTGTGGTCGCCCAGACGCTGCTGTTCCTGCTGGCGTTCGTTTTTGCGCCGAAGCACGGGCTGCTCGCCAGCCGTCGTCGCGCGAAGGAGGCACACCCATGATGGCGCTGCTCCTTGAACCCTTCCAGTTTGCGTTCATGAACAACGCGCTGCTGATTTCACTTCTGGTAGCCGTGCCCTGCGCGCTGCTGTCGGTTTTTCTGGTGCTCAAAGGCTGGGCACTGATGGGCGACGCCATGAGCCACGCGGTGTTTCCCGGCGTGGTGCTGGCGTGGGTGATGGGCCTGCCGCTGGCGCTGGGCGCGTTCGTTGCCGGTCTGTTTTGCGCGGTCGCCACCGGCTACCTCAAGGACAATAGCCGGATCAAGCAGGATACGGTGATGGGGATTGTCTTTTCCGGGATGTTCGGCGCGGGGCTGATCCTCTATATCGCCGTCAAACCTGAGGTGCATCTCGACCACATTCTGTTCGGCGATATGCTGGGCATTAACGGGATGGACATTCTGCAAAGCGGTCTCGTCGCGGGGCTGATTGCGCTGGTGATTGGCCTGAAATGGCGCGATTTCCTGCTGTTCTGCTTTGACTATCAGCAGGCGCAGGCGAGCGGCCTGCGCGCCCGCTGGCTGCACTATGGCTTACTGTGCATGGTTTCGCTGACCATCGTGGCGACGCTGAAGGCGGTGGGGATTATTCTGTCGATTTCGCTGCTGATTGCCCCCGGCGCGGTGGCGGTGCTGATCGCCCGACGCTTTCACATGGCGCTGCTGGTGGCAGTGGCGGTATCAGTACTGGTGTCGGTCAGCGGCGTGTATGCCTCGTTTTATCTCGACAGCGCGCCCGCGCCGACCATAGTGGTCCTGTTCGCGGTGGTGTTTATCGTGACGTTTGTGGTGACCAGCGTGAAGGCGCGTCGGCAGGAACGTGTGACAGCAGGGTGATCGCCTGCTCGCCGCGCAGTTGCCAGTGCAGGGGGAAGGGGGTGCCTTCGTTAAAGCCTGACAGTTGACGGGTCAATGCCAGCGTGAGCGTGTTATCGTCGAGCAGGGTGACGCGCGCGCTGTCAAACCCGATGTAAGCCTGCACCTGCGGAAAGAGGGCCTTAAACAGGCTCTCTTTGGCGCTGAAAACCAGCGTCAGGGCGAGGGCGAACGGGTAACCGGAACGGGAAATCACACGCTCTTCATGGGCATCTATAATGCCATCTTTGATTTCCCTTGCTTCATTTTCGGCGAGGATCGCTTCACTATCGATACCGATAAGCGCAGGGTATGGCGCGACGACAGCCATCGCCTCCGTGCCGCTGTGGGTGATGCTGCCGGAAATTCCGTCCGGCCAGAGCGGTTCCCCGCTGGGGCCGATGGCGGGAACGGTGTGGTCAGGTAAGGCGTGCGCGGCGGCGATGCGTCCTGCCAGATGGTCAGCCTTGCGTTTACGTCCGGCGTCAGCGAGCTGGGCGTGATGCGGGAGCCAGAGGAGATCGGCGTCGGTGAAGGTGGCGGGGGCGAAGGTGATGCGGTGGAGGGTGAGGCCGGCGAGAGAAAATGTGCTGTGGGTGGTGTGCATGGTTTTTCCCTCTGAATTGTGCGGACTGATGCCCTCACCCCAACCCTCTCCCACAGGGAGAGGGGGAAGTCACTGTCTGTATCAGAATCTTGTGTTTACGCTCATGTACCAGGTGCGACCCGGTTCATTATACGTATACGCACCCGCACCGTACATATACGCGCCGGTGGTGGCGTTCCCCGTGGTCTGGGCGTTACCCGCGCGCCACTGGCGCTTGTCGAAAACGTTGTCCACGCCGCCGGTCAGGCTGACGTTTTTCGTCATGTCCCAGGTCGCGCTCAGGCCAACGATGCTGTACGGGCTGACCTCGTCTTTCTCAGACCCGGTCACCGGCTGGCCTTTGTAGTTGTACTTCTTCGGCTGCTGCTTGCCGTACCAGGTGAAGGTCGACTGCAATGACACATCCTGGTGCACCTGCCAGCTCAGGGTTGAGTTCAGCGTGTACTCAGGAATGATCGACAGACGGTCGCCGGTCTCCTTGTTCTTGCTTTGCAGCATATAGGTGATGTTGTTGGTCCAGTTGATGGTGTCGCTGACCGGCACGTTCAGGGAGCCTTCCAGACCTTCCACCACCGCCTTCGGCACGTTTTCCCACTGGTAGATATCGGTAGTGACTTTACCGGTGGAGGTCTGGCCAATCGGCGCGTAGCCCGCCTCAATCTTGTTGCGGTAGTCGTTGCGGAACCAGGTCACGCCCGCCAGCCAGCCGTCGCGTTTCCACTCGAGGCCAATCTCTTTGTTGATGCTGGTTTCCGCTTTCAGATCGTCGTTACCCATCATGTAGCAGCCCACGCCGTCGGAACTGGCGTAGCAGCCCTGGCCTTTACTGTACAACAGGTAGTTCGGGTTAGTCTGGTACAGGCTTGGCGCTTTGTAGGCACGCGCGATGCCCATCTTCAGGGTGAAGTCATCCCCCAGACCCTGCGACAGGTTCAGGGACGGGCTCCAGTTATTGCCCACGATGGTGTGGTGATCGAAGCGCAGGGCAGGGGTCAGCATGGTGCTGTCGGTCAGCTCCATGTTGTTCTCAGCGAACAGGGAGAAGATCTCCGCTGACGTGTACGGGCTACGGTCTTCGCTCATGCCCGGGATGGTGCCACCCTGCTGGGTTTGCGAGAAGGAGGTTGAATCCTTCATGCGCTGCTGGTTCCACTCGGTGCCGAGCGTCAGGTTCTGGTTCACAATGAAATCAATCGGCAGGTTGATTTCGCTGTGCAGCATCACGTCGGCCAGATCGGTGTCGGTGAATTTATTGCTGTTGAACAGGCCTTCCGTACCGCCCGCCAGCCCTTCGCCCAGGCGGGAGTTGCGGGTGTGTTCGTACTGCGCCCAGTTGCTGGTGGTAATGCCGTTGTCCCAGCCGCCGTTCCAGGTCACGGCGAAGTTCTGGCGATAAATACGGTTCGTCTCTTTGCCGTAGTTCTTCTTCACCAGCGCGTTGTCGTTGTTGGTGTTTTGCGTGTCACCCGCATAGAGGTTGTTCTGGCGGCTGTAGCCCGCTTCAAACTCCAGCGACTGCATCGGCGCGAAGTCCCAGCGCACCACGCCGTTGATGTCTTTGTTCTCTACACCCTCGCGGCCCGCGGGCAGGGTGTTGGCGTAGGCTCCGGTACGCTCAGACTGATGGCCCTGGTTGATGTCCCATGCGTCGGCCTGAGTCTTATCCAGGTTACCAAACATGCGGAAGCTGAAGTCGCCGCCCAGCGGGCCGCTCAGGCTGAAGTTGGTGCGTTTGGTGGAACCTTCATCCTTGTGTTCAGGCGCATTCAGGTAGGTGTTCCAGGAACCGTGCCACTGGTCGTCGAATTTTTTGGTGATGATGTTCACCACGCCGCCCGCCGCGCCGTTACCGTAGCGTGCGGCGGCCGGGCCTCGAATGACCTCGATGCGCTCGATCATCTCCGGCGGTACCCAGCCGGTATCGCCGCGGGTATCACGCTCGCCGCGCCAGCCCAGGCGGATGGAGTTGCGGCTGGTGACGGGTTTGCCGTCGATCAGGATCAGGGTGTTTTCCGGGCCCATGCCGCGAATGTCGATCTGACGGTTGTTCCCGCGCTGGCCGCTGGTGGAGTTCCCGGTCAGGTTAACGCCCGGCATGGTGCGGATGATTTCCGCCACGTCTCGCGCGGGCGGGTTTTTGCGGATCTCATCGGCGGTGATGGTCGACACGCCAGGCGCCTGCAAATTCTGCTCGGCGGCGGTGATCACCATCGTGTCTTCGTGCTGCGCAGAGGCGGCGTTGTCGTCTGCCATGGCGGGCAGCGCGACGCCATAAATCCCTAAATTGACCAGCAAGGCCAGAGAGTGAATCTTCTTATTCATTGTACGTCCCGCTTTTATGGTTATTTATGAACGCGCTTCCCACAGCGCGGGCAATACGCTATTGCAAATGCAAATAGTTATCAATAATATTATCAATAAAATTTGCTCTGAAACAAAAAATATTGCTAAACATGGGGTTATAAGGGTGACGGCGTTAACAACCGGAAGTGAAGCGTGGTGGCAGTCGAAAAACGGGCCGGAATGGCAACGTCATGAGGAAAACTATCGCGTCACATTCTGGTGGCGGGACCCGGCAGGAACCCAGCAGACCTCGACGGTTAAACGCGTCTGGCTCTACGTTACCGGCGTGACCGACCACCATCAGAATGCCCGTCCGCAATCGCTTGAACGCATTCCCGATACCGACGTCTGGCAGTGGCAGGGGGAGTTCAGCCCCGAATGGCGCGGCAGCTACTGTTTTATCCCCTCCGATAACGAAAACGATTTTGCCGATGCAGTATTTGAAGGCGAGCAGCCGGACCGCATGGCGCTGCGCGAAGGCTGGCGCAAGTTGCTGCCGCACGCAATTTCAGACCCGCTGAATCCGCAGAGCTGGCGCGGCGGGCGCGGGCACGCCGTCTCGGCGCTGGAAATGCCGGAGGCGCCCGTACAGCCCGGCTGGAACCATCCCGATATGCCCTTCAACGCGCCCATTTGCATTGAGTGGGAAAGCGCACGCCTGAAAAATCGCCGTCGCGTCTGGATTTTCACCACCGGCGGGGACGACCGGGAACGCCCGCTGGCGGTGCTGCTTGACGGACAGTTCTGGGCCGAAAGCATGCCCGTCTGGCCTGCGCTGGCGTCGCTCACCGCCGAGCGCAACCTGCCACCTGCGGTCTACGTCTTAATCGATGTTATTAATATGGAGCACCGTAACCGCGAGCTGCCGTGCAATCCCGACTTCTGGCTGGCGGTGCAGGAAGAACTTCTCCCCCTTGTCCAACAACGCGCGCCGTTTAGCGACCGCGCCGACCGTACGGTGGTGGCAGGGCAAAGCTTTGGCGGTCTCTCTTCCCTTTATGCCGCACTTCACTGGCCGCAGCGTTTTGGCTGCGTGCTCAGCCAGTCCGGCTCCTACTGGTGGCCGCACCGCGGCGGGCAGCAGGACGGGCTGTTAATCGAACAACTTAAAACCGGCGAAATATCCCCTCGCGGGCTACGCATCCTTCTTGAAGCCGGGCGCAACGAGCCGCTTATCTTGCGCGCAAACCAGGCGATCCTCGCCGAACTACACACTCAGCAACCGGTTATCTGGCGTCAGGTTGACGGCGGACACGATGCGCTTTGCTGGCGCGGTGGGCTGACGCAGGGGCTGATGACCCTCTGGCAGCCGCTTATTCAATAACGGAGTCTGTATGGAATTCAGCAATCCTTTCGATAATCCGCAGGGACAGTTCGCTATTTTGCAAAACGACCAGGGGCAGTACAGCCTGTGGCCGCAGCAGTGCGAGTTGCCCGCGGGCTGGCGCGTGGTCTGCGAGCCGCACTCTCAGGAGGCGTGCCAGCAGTGGCTGGCGCAACGCTGGCAGACGCTTGAGCCGTCCTCTTTTGCGGGGGAGCGCACATGAACCGTCTTCCTCTCGTCGCCGCCCAGCCGGGTATCTGGATGGCAGAGCAGCTTTCCTCGCTGCCAAACGCCTGGAGCGTGGCGCACTACACCGAGCTGAAAGGAAATATCGACGCGCCATTGCTGGCAAAAGCCATCGCCGAGGGCATGAGGCAGGCCGATACCCTGCGCACGCGTTTCGCTGAAGATAACGGCGAGGTCTGGCAGTGGGTCGATGAGACCCTGATCCTGCCGGAGCCGTCCATCGTTCGCGTTGATTCTCACGACGCCGCCGTGGCGCTGATTGAAGCCGATCTCAGCCAGGATCTGCGCGTGGACAGCGGTCAGCCGCTCGCTTTCCATCAGCTGATTCAGGTCAGTGACAACCGCTGGTACTGGTATCAGCGCTATCACCATCTGGTGGTGGATGGCTTCAGTTTCCCGGCGATTACCCGCCAGATCGCCGCGATTTACGCTGCCTGGAAGAAAGGGGAACCCACCCCAGCCTCACCGTTTACCCCATTCGCTGATGTCGTTGACGAGTATCAGCGCTATCGCGACAGCGAGGCGTATCAGCGCGACGGTGCCTTCTGGGAGGAGGAGCGCAAACAGCTTCCTCCTCCGGTCTCGCTCTCCTCCGCGCCGCTGCCGGGACGCGCCGCCACTACCGACATCCTGCGCCTGAAAATTGCAATGGACGCTCGCGCCTTTAGCCAGCTGGCGCAGGCAGCCGGGCAGGCACAGCGCACCGATCTGGCGCTTGCGCTGGTGGCGCTGTGGCTGGGCCGCCTCACCGGACGGCTGGACTACGCCGCCGGGTTTATCTTTATGCGCCGCATGGGATCCGCCGCGCTGACCGCAACCGGCCCGGTGCTTAACGTCCTGCCGCTGGCGGTGAATATTAATCCGCTTGAGAGCCTGCCGGAGCTGGCGCTGCGCCTGGCGAACCAGCTGAAAAAGATGCGCCGACATCAGCGCTACGACGCCGAGCAGATCGTGCGCGACAGCGGGCGGGCCGCAGGAGACGAACCTTTGTTTGGGCCGGTGCTGAACGTGAAGGTATTTGATTATCAGCTGGATATTGACGGCGTGGAGGCCATCACCCACACGCTGGCGACCGGCCCGGTGAACGATCTGGAGCTGGCGCTGTTCCCGGACGAGCAGGGCGGATTAAGCATTGAGATCCTCGCCAACAGGCAGCGTTACGACGACGCGACGCTGAAGCGCCACGTTTCGCGCCTGAACGCGATGCTGACGCAGTTTGCCGCGAACCCTGACCTGCGCTGTGGCGACGTGGAAACCGTATCAGAGCAGGAATACGCCCGGCTGGCACGCATCAACGATACCGGCCTGGCGCTGCCCTCTACCACGCTGGCGGATCTGGTGGCGGAGCAGGCGAGCAAAACGCCGGACGCTCCCGCGCTGGCGGATGCCCATATTGAGCTGAACTACCGCCAGATGCGCGAGCAGGTGGTCGCGCTGGCAAACCTGCTGCGCGCGCGCGGCGTGAAGCCGGGCGACAGCGTGGCGGTGGCGCTCCCGCGCTCGGTGTTCCTGACGCTGGCGCTGCACGGCATCGTCGAGGCCGGTGCCGCGTGGCTGCCGCTGGATACCGGCTACCCGGACGACCGCCTGCGGATGATGCTGGAGGACGCGAAGCCCTCTCTGCTCATTACCACCGACGAGCAGCTCCCGCGCTTTAGCGATCTGCCAATTACTGCGTTTAGTTACAACACACTATTACCGGCCACCGATGCTGAACCTCTGCGCCTGGCGAAGCCGGAGCAGACCGCGTACATCATCTTTACCTCCGGTTCGACGGGCCGCCCGAAAGGGGTCATGGTCGGCCATACCGCCATCGTTAACCGCCTGAAGTGGATGCAGGATCATTATCCGCTGGCGGCGCATGACGTGGTGGCGCAGAAAACGCCGTGCAGCTTTGACGTGTCGGTGTGGGAGTTCTGGTGGCCGTTTATCGCCGGGGCGAAGCTGGTGATGGCCGAGCCGGACGCGCACCGCGATCCGCAGGCGATGCAGAGCTTCTTCGCAGAATATGGCGTAACCACCACCCACTTCGTGCCGTCGATGCTGGCGGCGTTCGTCGCCTCGCTGACGCCGGAAAACGTCGACTGTTGCAGGACGCTGAAACAGGTGTTCTGTAGCGGCGAGGCGCTGCCAACGGCGCTGTGCCGCGAGTGGGAGCAGCTCACTCATGTACCGCTGCACAACCTCTACGGCCCAACTGAAGCGGCGGTGGACGTGAGCTGGTATCCGGCGTACGGCCCGGAGCTGGCGGCAGTGGAGGGCAACAGCGTGCCGATCGGCTTCCCGGTGTGGAATACGGGGCTGCGCATTCTGGACGCGATGATGCGCCCGGTGCCGTTCGGCGTGGCGGGCGATCTGTATCTCACCGGCATTCAGCTGGCACAGGGGTATCTGGGACGTCCCGACCTCACTGCCAGCCGCTTTATTGCCGATCCGTTTGCCCCAGGCGAGCGGATGTATCGCACCGGAGACGTCGCCCGCTGGCTGGACAACGGGGCGGTGGAATATCTGGGCCGCAGCGATGACCAGCTGAAAATCCGCGGTCAGCGCATTGAGCTGGGCGAAATCGACCGGGCGATGCTGTCATTGCCTGACGTGACCCAGGCCGTAGCGCACGCGTGCGTGTTCAACCAGGCTGCGGCAACGGGCGGCGATGCCCGCCAACTGGTGGGGTACGTGGTTTCTGAATCCGGTTTACCGCTGGATCGCGACGCGCTGCTGGACTCGCTCAGGGCACAGCTGCCGCCGCATATGGTGCCGGTGGTGCTGCTGCAAATCAGCGCGTTGCCGCTGAGCGCCAACGGCAAGCTGGATCGCAAGGCGCTGCCGCTGCCGGAGCTGACCAGTAAAACCTCCGGTCGCGCACCCGAGACGCAAACCGAAGCCGCCGTGGCGCAGGCGTTTTCTGCGCTGCTGGGCTGCGAAGTGAACGATATCGATGCCGACTTCTTTGCCCTCGGCGGCCATTCACTGCTGGCGATGCGCCTCGCGGCTCAACTCGGCCGTGCGTTCAGCCGCAAGGTCACGCCGGGGCAGATTATGGTCGCCTCGACGGTCGGCAAGCTCAGCGCGCTGCTGGACTCGCAGATGAGCGACGAACAGGCGCAGCGTCTGGGGTATGAAACCCTTTTGCCGCTGCGTGAAAGCAACGGTCCGACGCTGTTCTGCTTCCATCCGGCGTCCGGCTTTGCCTGGCAGTTCAGCGTGCTGGCGCGCTACCTCAGCCCGCGCTGGGCAATAACCGGTATTCAGTCTCCCCGACCTGAGGGGCCGATGCAGCAGTGTGCGGATCTGGATGGAGTCATTGAGCACCATCTGAATACGTTGCGCGTACAACAGCCGAAGGGCCCATATTATCTGTTCGGCTATTCCCTCGGCGGTACGCTGGCGCAGGGTATTGCGGCCCGCCTGCGCGAGCAGGGTGAAGAGGTGGCCTTCCTCGGCCTGCTGGATACCTGGCCGCCGGAAACGCAAAACTGGGCGGAGAAAGAGGCAAACGGCCTTGACCCGGAAGTGCTGGCGGAGATCGAGCGCGAGCGTCAGGCGTTTATCGCCGCCCAGCAGGGACAGGGCTCCAGCGAATTGTTTAACACCATTGAAGGCAACTACGCGGACGCGGTGCGGTTGCTCACCACCGCGCACAGTTCACGCTTTGACGGTAAGGCGACGCTGTTTGTTGCCGAACGCACGCGAACGATGGATCCGCATACGGCCTGGGCGCCGTGGGTGGGCGAGCTGGAGGTCTACAGCCAGGACTGCGCCCACGTGGATATCATTTCACCGCAGGCGTTTGAAAAGATTGGGCCGGTACTGAAGGAAATTTTAGGATAGTGCAAATGCCCGGTGGCGCTGTGCTTACCGGGCCTACGGGAGCTGAATGTAGGCCGGGTAAGGCGTAGCCGCCACCCGGCAATTACCGCCGACCCAACGGCACCACCAGCGGCGTACCCGCCACCGGATCGTCAATAATCATGCAGCGCATGCTGTAGATCCGCTCGATCAGCTCTGGCGTCACAATCTCCTTCGGCGCGCCCTGCGCCACAATCTCGCCGTCGCGCAAGGCAATCAGATGCGTGGCGTAGCGGCAAGCCTGATTTAAATCATGCAGCACCGCCGCCAGGGTATATCCCTGCGTGCGGTTCAGCTCGCTCAGCAGCTCCAGCAGGTCAATCTGATGGCTGATGTCCAGCCAGGTCGTCGGCTCGTCCAGCAGCATAATGGCGGTTTCCTGCGCCAGCACCATCGCGATCCACGCCCGCTGTCGCTGTCCGCCAGAGAGGGTATCCACGCTTTGCTGAGCCAGATCGGTGATGCCCGTTGCCTCCATCGCGCGCTTCACGGCCTCGTCGTCCTCTTTGCGCCAGCGGGTAAACAGCGGCTGGTGTGGGTAGCGTCCGCGCGAGACCAGCTCCTGCACCGTGATATCTCCCGGCGTGGTGGCGTTTTGCGCCAGCAGCCCGATGCGCCTGGCCACCTCTTTGCTGGCGAAGCGCTGGATCTGCTCGCCGTCGAGGAATACGCTGCCCTCTGACGGCGACATCAGGCGGCTCAGAGTGCGCAGCAGGGTTGATTTGCCGCAGCCGTTCGGACCGATAATCGCGGTGAAGTGACCGTCCGGAATGGCGACGGTTAAATCACGGGCAATGATTTTTTTGCCATAGCCGAGGGTCAAGTTTTCGCCGCGCAAGCGGGTTGTTGAATCTGTCATTTCTTGCGTGACTCCTGAACGAGCAAGACGATGAGGTAAATCCCGCCGAGGCTGACGGTCACTACGCCCACCGGAAGTTGATAAGGCATAAACAGCCGCTGGGCGCAGAGGTCGGCGGCCAGCAGCAGCATCGCACCGCACAGGGCAGCCTGGGTCAAGCCCCAGCGCGCGGTGCCGCTAAGACGCCGCGCGATATGCGGCGCGACAAGGGCAATAAACGAGATCGGCCCGGCAATCGCGGTGGACGCAGCGGTCAGCAATACCGCCACCAGCATCAGCATCAGGCGCGAGCGCTCAACGCTCACGCCCAGCGCGCAGGCGCTGTCGTCGCCCATCTCCAGCAGCCGCATCCGGCGTACCAGCAGCAGGGCGCCGATAAACATCAGCAAAATCAGCGGCGCGGCGGGCCAGGTTTTGCCCCACGTCAGGCCGTTGAGGGAGCCTGCGTACCACAGCCCGGCGGAGAGCGCGGTTTCCAGAGACGCCTGCAACAAAAGCCAGGTGTTAAACGCCATCAGCATCGCGCGGATGCCGATCCCGATAATGATCAGCCGGAAGGTGTCAATGCCATTGCGCCAGGCCAGGGCCCAGATAAGCAGCGAGGTCAGAATGCCGCCCGCCATCGCCGTAAAGGTAATGGCCGTCAGATGTTGCCCGAACAGCACCATCGCCACCAGCACGCCGCTCCACGCGCCGGTATTCAGGCCCATCACGTCCGGGCTGCCGAGGGGGTTACGCATCAGCGACTGGAAAATCGCGCCGCTGACGCCGAGCGCCGCGCCTACCAGGATCGCCATCGCCACGCGCGGCAGTCGCCATTCGGTGACCACCATGGTGATGTTACGCGGCGCGCTGCCGGTGAGGGCGTGAAAGACCTGCGCGAAATCAAGCGTTACGGCACCGCTTTGCAGGCTCCAGACCGCCAGCAGAGTAATGGCGATAGCCAGCAGGAAGACGCTGGTGAGTAAACGACGGGAAGGAGCCATCATGCGCCACCTCCGCGTCTGCGACGTACCAGGAAGATCAGCACCGGCGCGCCGATAAACGCGCTCACCACCGAGACGCGCAGCTCGCCGGGCACCAGCAGGCGGCCCAGCACGTCGGCAAACAGCAGCAGGGCAGGGGTCGCCAGCAGCGTGACCGGCAGCGACCAGCGGTGGTCCGACCCCACCAGCCAGCGCGCCATGTGCGGCATCATCAGGCCGATAAAGGCGATCGGACCGACCACGGCGGTTGCGCTGCCGCTTAGCACGGTGATAGCGAGCAGGCCAGTCAGCTGCGTGCGCGCCACGCGGTTGCCGAGGGCGGTCGCGGTGTCGCTGCCGAGGCTCAGGCTGTTCAGCGACCGGCTTAAACACAGCGCCACGACGGCGGCGATAATGACCGGGATTGCCACCACGTTTAAGGTTTCAAGGGTGCGGATATCCAGCGAGCCGGCCTGCCAGAAGCGCAGCTGGTCATACACGTCCGGGTTGAGCAGGGCGATGCCGCTGGACATGCCTTCCAGCACCGCCGCGAGCGCTACGCCCGCAAGCGTCAGGCGAACCGGGCTCAGTTGCCCGCCGCCCTGGCTGCCGGTAAACGCGACCACCAGCGAGGCGGCCAGCGCGCCGCAGAAGGCCATCGCCAGCTGTTCAGAGGGTGACGTCAACCCGAACAGCGCCGCGCCGAGCACGATGGCAAAGCTGGCCCCGGAGTTGACGCCAAGAATGCCGGGGTCCGCCAGCGGGTTACGGGTAAGGGTTTGCATCAGGGCACCCGCAAGGCCGAGCGCGCCACCGGCCAGCAGTCCGGCAAGAGTGCGGGGAAGGCGGGCGTCGAGCACGATGGTGCAGTCCGCGCTCTGACAGGTTCCGGAGAGCGCATCAACGATAACGTAGGCGGGTAGCGGCTTCGCGCCGACCAGCAGGCTGAGTGCAATCGCAAGGATTAGCAGTAGCAATAATACGGGCACGGCAATGGCGCGCGCCGCAGAAGAGGAAAACGACATAGCAACATCCATGATTTGATAATGATAGTGATTATCGTTATCTATCTTATTTGGCTATGTTAGCATGTGCGCCCATGGAATGGGTAGAAATAGACTCAAGGCTTTGTCATGAATCAAAAATCCTGGCTGCTTAACCTCAGCCTGTTGAAAACGCACCCGGCGTATCGCGCCGTTTTTATCGCTCGCTTTATCTCCATTTTGTCCCTCGGCCTGCTCGGCGTCGCCGTGCCGGTACAGATCCAGTCTATGACGCACTCCAGCTGGCTGGTGGGGCTATCCGTCACCTTAACCGGCGGGGCGATGTTTATCGGTCTGATGGTCGGCGGCGTGCTGGCGGATCGCTACGAGCGTAAGAAGCTGATCCTGCTGGCGCGCGGCACCTGCGGGGTGGGCTTTATCGGGCTGTGTCTGAACGCCATGCTGCCGGAGCCGTCGCTGATGGCGATTTATGCCCTTGGCCTGTGGGACGGTTTTTTCGCCTCGCTCGGCGTGACGGCGCTGCTGGCGGCAACGCCCGCGCTGGTGGGCCGCGAGAACCTGATGCAGGCGGGGGCGATCACCATGCTCACCGTGCGCCTCGGCTCGGTGATTTCGCCGATGGTCGGCGGCCTGCTGCTGACTACCGGCAGCGTGGCGTGGAACTACGGGCTGGCGGCGGCGGGGACCTTTATCACCACCCTGACGTTACTGCGTCTGCCGCTCCTGCCCCCGCCGCCGCAGCCGCGCGAGCACCCGCTGAAGTCCCTGATGGCCGCGATTCGTTTTCTGTTCAGCAACCCGCTGATTGGCGGCATTGCGCTGCTCGGCGGCCTGCTGACGATGGCGAGCGCCGTGCGCGTGCTTTACCCGGCGCTGGCGGGCGAGTGGCAGATGAGCGCCTCAGAGATTGGCGTGCTGTACGCCGCCATTCCGCTCGGTGCGGCCTGCGGGGCGCTGACCAGCGGTAACCTGGCCCAAAGCGCGCGTCCGGGCTTGATTATGCTGGTGGCGACGCTGGCCTCGTTTATCGCCATCGGCTTCTTCAGCCTGATGCCGGTCTGGGCGTTGGGGGTGATGTGTCTGGTGATTTTCGGCTGGCTGAGCGCGGTCAGCTCACTTTTACAGTACACCCTGATCCAGACCCAGACGCCGGAAGGGATGCTGGGGCGTATTAACGGCCTGTGGACCGCGCAGAACGTGACGGGCGATGCGATTGGCGCGGCGATCCTCGGCGGGCTGGGGGCGATAATGACCCCGGTAGCGTCGGCGAGCAGCAGCGGGTTTGTGTTAGCGATGGTTGGCGCGATCTTACTGGTGGCGCTGGTGGAATTGCGGCGGTTCAGGCAGGAGGTCGTGTTGAACGACGGTGCGGCCTGATGCCCTCACCCCGGCCCTCTCCCACGGGGAGAGGGAGGGAAAATGCCTACTTAAACAACGCATTCAATCTGTCTATCACCAGCATCGCGCTGTAATAATCCAGGCGGAACGTCTCCGTTCCCAGCGCCCAGACGCGCTTGTTTTTCACCGACGGTAAATGCGCCAGCAGCGGGTTGGCGTAAATCGCATTCACGTCTTTCTCGTCACCGGCAAACACGAACAGCCCTTCGCCGTTCAGCCCCGTCGCCAGGTTTTCACCGCCCAGCTGGATAATGTCGTGGCGCTTGCCCTGGCTTGTTGAGGTCTGCAACCCGGCAGGCAGGTCCGCCAGCGTAAAGCCCAGCTGGTGCAGCAGCTTGCCCTGCGCCGATTCAGTGGTCCACAGGTTGGCGGAATGCGCGGCGGCGGTGTAGACGATGGCGTTCACCGGCTGCGGCGGCAGCTTCATCTGCTGTTTCACCTGCGCGAGCTGTTTATCGAACGCGGCGATGCGTTCAGCGGCCTGTTTCTCGTGCCCGGTCATCGTGCCCAGCTGGGTCAGCAGTTCCTGCCAGCTTTTGTCGTCGTAATTGATGATAAGCGTCGGGGCGATGGCGGAGAGCTGATCGTACAGCGCCAGCGCGGAATCCCCGCCGGTGGCGCTGATCAAAATCAGGTCCGGCATCTGGGCGGCCACCGCTTCGGCGCTTGGCTCGCCGATGTACAGCCGTGCAACCTTACGCTGTTTTGCAATATCCCCCCACTGACGCAGGAAACCCTGCGCGTCCGCCACGCGGTTGTTCGGCGTGGTTGCGCCGCTGGCAATGACCGGCGCGTCAATCGCCAGCAGGGAGCCGGTTAAGGTCACGCTGGTGGAGACTATGCGCGTCGGTTTGCTCTCAAGCGTATGCACGCCGCGGCTGTCGTTGACCTGGCGCGGCCAGTCGGCGGCGGTGGCTGAGGTTAGTCCTAAAACAAAAAGTCCTGTCAGAAGAAGGGCATTGCGGCAAACGGCAGCGATTTTCACAGAGCGGCATCCTGTTTTTATTGAAGATAATGCTTCTCATTTTCATGGTTGCCGGGAAGGGATGCAAGCGTTTGTCGCAGAAGTTAATGGCCCGACGGTTGACAGCGGGGCGCTGTGGGATTAGGTTAGCCGACGAAAATATAAATGATAATCATTATTGCTTCTTTTATCATTTTAAGGAGGATGATATGGACACGTCCCTGGCTGAGGAAGTTCAGCACACCGCGACCACGCTGCAATCAGACAGCTTTTTCTTTATGTCGCCTTACCGCAGTTTTACCACCTCAGGCTGTTTTGCCCGATTCTCTGAACCTGCCGTCGGCGGCGACGATCCGGCGGGGCAGTTCCAGCAGAAATTAGCCCAGGCTTTCCGGGATGCGAAAGCCAGCGGCATCGCCCATCCCGTCATGGTAGGGGCCATCCCGTTCGATACCCGCAAGCCGTCTTCGCTGTTTATTCCGCAACGCTGGGAGACGTTTTCCCGTCCCGCGCGTCAGCAGTCCGCACGCTATTTCTCCGGCGCGCAGGCGCTGAAGGTGGAACAGCGCACCGAGATCCCCGCTCAGCCCGTTTTTGAAGAGATGGTCGCGCGCGCCGCGTCGCTCACCGCCACGCCGCAGGTGAATAAGGTAGTGCTGTCGCGCCTGATTGATATCGCCACCGACAAAAAAATGGACAGCGGCGCGCTGATGGAGCGTCTGATCGCTCAGAACCCGGCGAGCTTCAACTTCCACGTGCCGCTGGAAGACGGCGGCGTGCTGCTCGGCGCCAGCCCGGAACTGCTGCTGCGCAAAGAGGGCAGGCACTTTAGCTCGCTGCCGCTGGCAGGTTCCGCGCGCCGCCAGCCGGACGACGTGCTGGATCGCGAGGCGGGCAATAAGCTGCTGGCCTCCGAAAAGGACCGCCACGAACACGACCTGGTGACCCAGGCGATGAAGGCCATTCTGGAACCGCGCAGCCATCACCTGAGCATGCCGTCTTCCCCGCAGCTCATCACCACGCCGACGCTGTGGCATCTGGCGACGCCGGTTGAAGGTGACGCGCGCGAGAACGAAAACGCCCTGACGCTGGCCTGCCTGCTGCACCCGACCCCGGCCCTGAGCGGCTTCCCGCATCAGGCGGCAAAAGAACTGATTGCCGAGCTGGAGCCGTTCGACCGCGAGCTGTTCGGCGGCATCGTCGGCTGGTGCGACAGCGAAGGCAACGGCGAGTGGGTGGTGACCATCCGCTGCGCGCGTCTTCGCGAAAATACCGTTCGCCTGTTTGCCGGCGCGGGCATTGTGCCTGCCTCCTCCCCGGTGGGCGAGTGGCGCGAGACGGGCGTGAAGCTCTCCACCATGCTTAACGTGTTTGGCCTGCACTAAGGAACGTTTATGACTATTCCCTTTACCCGCTGGCCGGAGGAATTTGCCCGCCGCTACCGTGAAAAAGGCTACTGGCAGGATCTGCCGCTGACCCACATCCTGACGGACCATGCGCAAAGCGATGCGGTCGCGATTATTGACGGCGATCGCCACATCACCTACCGCGCGTTTCATCAGGCGGTGACGAATCTGGCGTCTGCCCTCCAGGCGCAGGGGCTGCACCGCGGCGAGACCGCGCTGGTGCAGCTCGGCAACGTGGCCGAGTTTTACATCACCTTTTTCGCGCTGCTGCAGATCGGCGTCGCGCCGGTTAACGCGCTCTTTAGCCATCAGCGCAGCGAGCTGAACGCCTACGCCGCCCAGATCAAACCCGCCGTGCTGATTGCCGATCGCGAACATGCCCTGTTCGCGGGGGATGATTTTCTCAATACCTTTGTGGATGAACACCGCTCGGTTCGCGCCGTGCTGCTGCGCGGCGATAAGGGTGAACATGCGCTGGAAGCGGCGATTGCGCGCCCGGCGGACAACTTCATCCCCAACCCGACGCCCGCAGACGAGGTGGCGTTCTTCCAGCTCTCCGGCGGCAGCACCGGCACGCCGAAGCTGATCCCGCGTACGCACAACGACTACGACTACAGCATCCGCCGCAGCAATGAAATCTGCGGCATCACTGCGCACACCCGCTATCTGAACGCGCTTCCCGCGGCGCATAACTACGCCATGAGCTCGCCGGGATCGTTAGGCGTGTTCACGGCGGGCGGCTGCGTGGTGCTGGCGAACGATCCGAGCGCCACGCTCTGCTTCCCGCTGATTGAGCAGCATCAGATCAACGTGACGTCGCTGGTCCCTCCGGCGGTGAGCCTCTGGCTGCAGGCGATTGCCGACGGCGCGGGGAACGCGCAGCTGAAATCCCTCAAGCTGCTCCAGGTGGGCGGCGCACGCCTCTCCGCCACGCTCGCGGCGCGCATTCCGGCGGAAATTGGCTGCCAGCTGCAGCAGGTGTTCGGCATGGCGGAAGGGCTGGTGAACTACACCGCCCTCGACGACGCGCCGGAACGCATCATCAACACCCAGGGCCGCCCGATGTGCCCGGACGACGAAGTGTGGGTGGCGGACGAGCACGGTAACCCGCTGCCGCGCGGGGAAGTCGGGCGCCTGATGACGCGCGGCCCGTACACCTTCCGCGGCTATTTCAACAGCCCGGAGCACAACGCCAGCGTCTTTGATGCCAACGGTTTCTACTGCTCCGGCGATCTGATCGCCATCGATGAGCAGGGCTACATCACCGTGCAGGGGCGCGAGAAAGATCAGATCAACCGCGGTGGCGAAAAGATTGCCGCCGAAGAGATCGAAAACCTGCTGCTGCGCCACGAAGCGGTGATCCACGCCGCGCTGGTGAGCATGGAGGACAGCCTGCTGGGCGAAAAAAGCTGTGCGTATCTGGTGGTGAAACAGCCCCTGCGCGCGGTGGAGGTGCGTCGCTTCCTGCGCGAGCAGGGCGTTGCCGAATTCAAGCTGCCGGATCGCGTGGAGAGCGTGGATGCGCTCCCGCTCACGCCGGTCGGCAAAGTCGATAAGAAACAGTTGCGCCTGTGGCTTGCTGAACGCGCCCGGGGCTGAGGAACAGAGAATGGCCATTCCAAAATTAACCGCTTACGCGCTGCCAACCGCCGGAGAGTTGCCAACCAACAAGGTGAACTGGGCATTTGAGCCAGAGCGCGCCGCGCTGCTGATCCACGATATGCAGGAGTATTTCCTGAACTTCTGGGGCGAAAATAGCGACATGATGCAGCAGGTGGTGGCGAACATCGCTAAACTGCGCGCGTACTGCAAAGAACACAATATCCCGGTGTACTACACCGCGCAGCCGAAAGATCAGAGCGATGAAGACCGCGCCCTGCTGAACGACATGTGGGGGCCGGGCCTGACCCGCTCGCCGGAGCAGCAGCGTATCGTGGCTGAACTGGCACCGGACGAAGCGGACACCGTGCTGGTGAAGTGGCGCTACAGCGCGTTTCACCGCTCGCCGCTGGAGCAGATGCTGAAAGAGACCGGCCGCAACCAGCTGCTGATTACCGGCGTTTATGCCCATATCGGCTGCATGACCACCGCCACAGATGCCTTTATGCGCGACATCAAGCCGTTCTTTATCGCCGATGCGCTGGCGGACTTCACCCGCGACGAGCACCTGATGTCGCTGAAATACGTGGCAGGACGTTCTGGCCGCGTGGTGATGACCGATGAGCTGCTGCCGTCCGTTCCGGCAACGAAAGCCGCGCTGCGCGCGCTGATCCTGCCGCTGCTGGACGAGTCCGACGAGCCGATGGATGACGAAAACCTGATCGACTACGGTCTGGACTCGGTGCGCATGATGGCGCTGGCCGCCCGCTGGCGGAAGGTGCACGGCGACATCGACTTCGTGATGCTGGCGAAAAATCCGACCCTTGACGCCTGGTGGGCGCTGCTCTCCCGTGAGGTGAAGTGATGGCGGAGCTCGATTTTACCGGTAAAACGGTTTGGGTAACGGGCGCGGGTAAAGGTATTGGCTATGCGACCGCGCTGGCCTTTGTGGAGGCGGGCGCGCGGGTGACCGGGTTCGATCTGGCCTTCCCGCAGGACGATTATCCGTTTGCCACCGAAACGCTGGACGTGGCGGACGCGGCGCAGGTGGGCGACGTCTGCGGGCGTTTACTCGGCACCCTTGAGCGCCTCGACGTGCTGGTTAACGCGGCGGGCATTCTGCGCATGGGCGCGACGGACGAGCTTTCGCAGGAGGACTGGCAGCAAACCTTTACGGTTAACGTCGGCGGCGCGTTCAACCTGTTCCAGCAGACGATGGGCCAGTTCCGCCGTCAGCAGGGCGGGGCGATAGTGACCGTAGCTTCCGACGCGGCGCATACCCCGCGCATCGGGATGAGCGCCTACGGCGCGTCGAAGGCGGCGCTGAAAAGCCTGGCGCTGACCGTCGGGCTGGAGCTGGCGGGCAGCGGCGTGCGCTGTAACCTGGTGTCGCCGGGCTCAACGGACACCGACATGCAGCGCACCCTGTGGAAAAGCGACGATGCGGAGCAGCAGCGCATTCGCGGCTTTGGCGAGCAGTTCAAGCTCGGCATTCCGCTCGGCAAAATTGCCCGTCCGCGGGAAATTGCCGCCACCGTGCTGTTCCTTGCGTCCGATGCCGCCAGCCATATTACCCTGCAGGATATCGTGGTGGACGGCGGCTCCACGCTGGGGGCGTAATGATCTGGAAACGTCATTTATCGCTTGAAGAACTGAACGCCACCAGCGTGAACACCCTGGTGGCGCATCTGGGCATCGTCTATACCCGCCTCGGGGACGACACGCTGGAAGCGGAGATGCCGGTGGATGCCCGTACCCATCAGCCGTTTGGCCTGCTGCACGGCGGCGCCTCGGCGGCGCTGGCGGAAACGCTGGGCTCAATGGCCGGTTTTCTGATGACCCGCGACGGGCAGAGCGTGGTCGGCACTGAGCTGAACGCCACGCACCACCGCGCGGTCTCTCACGGTAAGGTGCGCGGCGTGTGTCAGCCGCTGCATCTGGGGCGTTCGAGCCAGAGCTGGGAGATCGTGGTATTCGACGAGCAGGGGCGGCGGTGCTGTACCTGTCGGTTGAGCACGATGGTGCTGGGGTAGGCCATTCAGCTGAAAGTGATCGGCTTAACACTGTGGTGTAAATCTCTGGTTTGACCACGCATTATTGCGTTTCAAAGTTGTTAAATTTTATCCGTTGTTCTAGAAACAAAATGTAACATCTCACTGTTTCACAACAACGGACAACAACTATGAACAACTCAGGGAAATACCTTACGTGGGCGGTGCTCTCCGTTGTGGGAGCCTTTGCCCTGGGCTATATCGCCCTCAACCGGGGGGAGCAGATCAATGCGCTCTGGATCGTCGTCGCCTCCGTCTGCATTTATCTCATTGCGTACCGTTTTTATGGCCGCTATATCGCAAAGACGGTACTGGGCGTAGACGGCACACGCATGACGCCTGCCGTGCGCCACAACGACGGGCTGGACTACGTGCCGACCGACAAAAAAGTGCTGTTCGGTCACCATTTCGCGGCGATTGCCGGTGCAGGCCCGCTGGTGGGGCCGGTGCTGGCGGCGCAGATGGGCTACCTGCCGGGGATGATCTGGATCCTCGCGGGGGTGGTGCTGGCGGGCGCGGTGCAGGACTTTATGGTGCTGTTCGTCTCCACCCGTCGCGACGGCCGTTCTCTGGGTGAGCTGGTGAAAGAGGAGATGGGGGCAACCGCCGGGGTGATTGCGCTGGTGGCGACCTTTATGATCATGGTGATCATCCTCGCGGTGCTTGCGATGATCGTGGTGAAAGCGCTGACCCACAGCCCGTGGGGGACGTATACCGTTGCCTTTACCATTCCGCTGGCGCTGTTTATGGGGATTTACATTCGCTACCTGCGCCCGGGGCGCATCGGTGAAGTGTCGGTGATTGGCCTGGTGTTTCTGGTGTTCGCGATTATCTCCGGCGGCTGGGTGGCGGAAAGCCCGACCTGGGCACCATTCTTCGACTTTACCGGCGTGCAGCTGACCTGGATGCTGGTGGGCTACGGCTTTGTGGCGGCGGTGCTGCCGGTGTGGCTCCTGCTGGCCCCGCGCGATTATCTCTCAACCTTCCTGAAAATCGGCACCATCGTCGGGCTGGCCATCGGCATTCTGATTATGCGCCCAACGCTGACCATGCCTGCGCTGACCAAATTCATCGACGGTACCGGCCCGGTCTGGACTGGTAACCTGTTCCCGTTCCTGTTTATTACCATCGCCTGCGGTGCGGTGTCGGGCTTCCACGCGCTGATTGCCTCCGGGACCACGCCGAAGATGCTGGCCAACGAGAATCAGGCCTGCCTGATTGGCTACGGCGGCATGCTGATGGAGTCCTTCGTCGCCATCATGGCGCTGGTCTCGGCCTGCATTATCGATCCGGGCGTGTATTTCGCGATGAACAGCCCGATGGCGGTACTGGCCCCGGCTGGCACCGTTGACGTGGTAGCGTCCGCCGCGCAGGTGGTGAGCGGCTGGGGCTTTGCCATTACCCCGGAAACGCTGACGCATATCGCTAATGAGGTTGGCGAGCAGTCAATTATCTCCCGCGCGGGTGGGGCACCGACGCTGGCGGTGGGCATGGCCTACATTCTCCACGGCGCGCTGGGCGGGCTGATGGACGTGTCGTTCTGGTATCACTTCGCCATCCTGTTCGAGGCGCTGTTTATTTTGACGGCGGTGGATGCGGGAACCCGTGCGGCGCGCTTTATGCTGCAGGATCTGCTGGGGGTGATCTCCCCGAACCTGAAGCGGACCGATTCGCTCCCGGCTAACCTTCTGGCGACGGCGCTATGCGTGCTGGCGTGGGGCTACTTCCTGCATCAGGGCGTGGTCGATCCGCTGGGCGGGATCAACACCTTGTGGCCGCTGTTCGGTATCGCCAACCAGATGCTGGCGGGCATGGCGCTGATGCTCTGCGCGGTGGTGCTGTTCAAGATGAAGCGCCAGCGTTACGCGTGGGTGGCGCTGGTGCCAACCGCCTGGCTGCTAATCTGTACCCTGACGGCGGGCTGGCAAAAAGCCTTCAGCCCGGACAATAAGGTGGGCTTCCTGGCGATCGCCAACAAGTTCCAGGCGATGATCGACAGCGGTAAGATCCCGGCGCAGTACACCGAGTCACAGCTGTCGCAGCTGGTGTTCAACAACCGTCTGGATGCCGGACTGACCATCTTCTTTATGGTGGTGGTTGTGGTGCTGGCGTTGTATTCTCTGAAAACCGCGCTGGCGGCGCTGAAGGTCGACACGCCGACGGCGAAAGAGACGCCGTACGAGCCGATGCCTGAAAACCTGGACGAGATTGTGACCCAGGCGAAAGGGGCGCATTAACCTGTGTGCCGGGTGGCGCTAGCGCTTACCCGGCCTACATTTCCAGTGAGACCAGAATGATGTTCGACACCCTCTCCAAAGCAGGTAAGTACCTGGGCCAGGCCGCCAAAATGATGATTGGCGTGCCGGATTACGATAACTACGTCGAGCATATGCGCGTCAACCACCCGGACCAGACGCCGATGACCTACGAAGAGTTTTTCCGCGACCGCCAGGACGCCCGTTACGGCGGCAAGGGCGGGGCGAAGTGCTGTTAACCCTCTTTCGGTAAATAGAGGCTGATTTGCTCCTGCTTGCAGCCATAAATTGCCGCCAGCTTTTCGCGGGTGCGCTTTTGCGGACGGGAGTCCAGCGCTTCCAGCTGTGATACGGCGGACTGGCTGATGCCGAGTTTTTCCGCCACCTCCTGCTGGGATAGCCCGCGCAGGATACGCCACGCGGCCTGCAGGCTGACATTCTCGCTATGCATGATGTCGCACACTTCACCAGGTAATCCTACGTCATCATAACAATCGTGTTCGACTTCAATATCCTCTAGATCATCATCGGTTTCGTCGTCAATTTCTGCCATCTGTAAGCACATACGAAAGTATTCATCATAGGGAATAACGACGTACTGCGCTTTTCCCTCATCGTCCTTAATTAGCTGAACAGCCATAGGGGGCTTTCTCCTCGTGAAGGTAGGTCGTTGATGTTCTGCGCTTGACGGCCAAAACATAACAATGGTTATCGGGATCGTCCCGAAGTGTAATCAGAATGCGGTAATCGCCAACGCGTAGCCGAAAATGATTTTCTGTTGCCGATATTTTTTTGATATCGGGCCGGGGAGCTGAGCGATCGTCCAGCTCAGCAAGTTTTGCTTTGATTCTTCGCTGATATCGGCCATCGATTTTGGAAAACTCTTTCTTTGCATTCTTTGACCAGACAATCTTCATCCGTACCTCCACTGTACGCCCACACAAATTATAAGGAAATAATAAGACTATTAGATAAATTCCGAATTTCTTATGGGGTACTGTAGAGCGGAAAAAAAGCGCAGGTAAGAGGCAAAACGCAAACCGTCGAGGCGGCTCGACAAGGCCTCTGCCGGGCGACAGAGGCTTTCAGGAAATTTGCGATCAGGCGTTCAACCCGCCGTCGACATCCAGCCCTGTGCCGGAGATCTGCCCGGCGGCCGGGCTGGCAAGGAAGGTGACCGCCGCCGCGATGTCTTCCGGCTGGCCGTAGTGACCGACCGCGATCATCTGGCGCTGGGCTTCCGCCTGTTCGCCGTCTTCCGGGTTCATATCGCTGTTGGTGGGGCCAGGGTGGACAAGGTTAACGGTAATACCGCGCGGGCCCAGATCGCGCGCCAGGCCGCGGGTGAGGGAGTTAAGGGCAGACTTGGTCATCGAGTAAACGGCAATACCCGGCATCGCCACGCGGTTGGCCAGACAGCTGCCGATGTTGATAATGCGCCCGCCGTCGGACATGTGCACCAGCGCTTCCTGAATGGCGATCACCACGCCGCGAATGTTGACGTTGATGAGCGCGTCAATGTCCGCCAGGGTCATGGACTCCAGCGGGCCGCCGCGCGCGATACCCGCGTTGTTGACCAGAATGTCCAGCCCGCCAAGGGAACGTGCTGCATGGGTGACGGCATCCTGAATCGCCTGCGCGCTGGCACTGTCGGCCTGCACAGCTTCGCTGTGTCGTCCCAGCGCCTTAATCTCCTCAGCGACCGCCTGGGCTTTATCGGCGGATTTTTCAAAGGTGATGACCACATCGGCACCGGCGCGCGCCAGCGACAGGGCAATCGCACGACCCAGCCCGCGGCTGGCGCCGGTAACCAGCGCCTTTTTACCTGTTAAATCGATCTGCATGATGACCTCGTTACGAGAGTGGTGAGAATCATCATTAGGTATAGCCCGTCGGCGCAATTAACGGCGGAAGGATTCTACTTTCTCAAACGCGGCGCGCAGAGCCTCAGGCGTTAACGTCACCGGCAGATAGTGAATTGACTCCAGCGGGCGTAGAGTGTGGGCGATGACCTTGTCGAGATCGTCGCGGTTATTGATGTCGACGTCCAGCTCGCGAAGCGTGGTTGGCAGGTTAAAGCGCCGGTATGCCGCCACCAGCTGCGCCAGCACGTCGTCCTGGCCGAGGAGGGCGCTCTGCACCAGAATGCCGTAGGCCACCTTGGTGCCGTGCAGGTATTTTTCCGTCTGCGGCAGCGCGGTTAAGCCGTTGTGCACCGCGTGCGCCGCCGCCACGCGGGTGTAGCGTTCGCCCAGGCCGCCAACCATCCCGCCACCGGCGATAATCGCATCCACCACGTCCCGGAACGCCTGGGTCTGTTCGCCGCGCTGCTGGTCGGCCAGCGCTTCCTCACTGTGTTCCAGCAGCACGTCGCGGATCGCCAGCGCGCCGTTAATGCCCAGCCGCACGGTCAGCGGCAGGGTTTCCGGCTCAGGTGCCAGCACCACCGCTTCGTACCACTTCGCCAGCGTATCGCCGATGCCCGCCAGCAGATACTCCGCCGGGGCGTTAAGAATGATTTGTGGCTCCACCAGCACCAGGAAGTTGGCGTCATCGAAGATCTCAAAATGCAGCGCCTGACCGGCGTCGTTGTACCAGACGGAGAGCGGGGTCCACGCCGCGCAGGTGGCGGCGATGGTGGGAATGCCCACGAACGGAACGCCTAAGCGGCGCGCCACGGCCTTGACGGTATCCATCACCGCGCCGCCGCCGACGCCAATCACCACGCTGGCATCGCTGCCGGATTCGTTCACCAGACGGGTGACGTCGCGCTCGCTGCAGTGGCCCTTAAACAGCAGATGTTTTGCCCCCGGCGCGTTAAAACTCTCCGGCAGGAACGGGCGTGCGCCCTCTATTGCGCGCTCGCCGTAAATCCATACCGCATGGGAAAGCTGTTCCGGGGTAAAGAAATCATCCAGGCGCGCAAGGCTTCCGGAATGGGAGAAGTAGTTCGCCGGGCCGGGCACGACGCGGATGTCGGTGTTGCTCATGGTGTTGTCCTTTTTTCGCAAGCGCTAACCCGATGTTATGTCTGGACATCCGGATGGCTAATAATATTTCGCTTTATCTTATGCCTTTTCCGTCGTTGTCAGTCAACCGGAGCTGTGAAAAATTCGCTAAATCAGAAGAGTAATGAAGGATTTACGCGGATGGTTTCCAGTCGTCTTGAAATGCGCGGTATCAGCCTGGCCTTTTCCGGCTTTCAGGCGCTGACGCGCGTGGACTTCACGCTGAACGGCGGGTCGGTGCATGCGCTGACCGGGGCCAACGGCGCGGGGAAATCGACGCTGATGGCGGTGCTGTGCGGGACGCATGACCACTATGAGGGCGAGATCTCCATCAATAACCAGCCGGTAAGCATCCGCGAGCCGCTGGACGCCAAACGGCTGGGCATCCACCTCGTGCAGCAGGAGGTAGACGTGGCGCTGATCTCGGGGTTAAGCATTGCCGAAAACATCATGCTCGACCAGCTGGCGCAGCCGGGGCATCGCTTCAGCTGGCGCGCCGTCCGCCAGCAGGCGAAGCAGGCGCTGGCGCAGCTGGATGTTTCTCTGGACGTTCGCCGCTCCATCGACGGCTGCACGCTGGCCGAAAAGCAGCAGATTTTGCTGGCGCGCGCCTTGTCCCACCACTGCCGATTTTTGATTCTTGATGAACCCACCGCGCCGCTGGACGCGCACGAGAGCGAGCGTCTGTTTGCCGTGGTGAGACGGTTAAAGCAGCAGGGAATCGGCGTGGTGTTTATCTCCCACCGCATTCACGAGCTGAAGGCCATCTGCGACACCCTGACGGTGCTGCGCGACGGCAAGCTGATCGAGTCCGGCCCGATGGCCGATCTTAGCGGCGAAGCGATCGTCGAGAAGATGCTCGGCCACGTGCTGAGCGATATCTACCCGCCCGCGCGGCCGCCGCACGGCGAAGAGACGCTGCTGCGGGTGGAAGGGCTGCACGACGACGCGCTGCTGAAAGATATCTCCCTGCACCTGCGCAAAGGCGAAATCCTCGGGATTGCCGGACTGGCGGGCGCGGGGAAAACCGAACTCTGCAAGGCGCTGTTTGGCGCCACCAAAAGCCGCGTGGCAAACGGCGAGTTGAATCATCAATCCTGGCAGCCGCGTGACCCGGCCGACTCCGTGCTGCGCGGGCTGGCCCTGGTGCCGGAGGAGCGGCGTAAAGAGGGGATTTTTATCGACGAGCCGGTGAGCATGAATCTTGCCGTGTGTGCCGATAACAGCTTTTCGCGCTGGAGCCTGTTTGGCCATCGTCAGGCTTGGCGCTGGGCGGAAGAGGTGATTGCTCGCGTCGGCGTGCGCGCCCGAGGGCCGGGGCAGGTGCTGCGCCGCTTATCCGGCGGCAACCAGCAGAAGATCGCCATCGGTAAATGGCTGCGCAATGACGCCAGCGTGCTGATCTTCGACGAACCAACCAAAGGCGTGGACGTGAAGGCCAAAACCGATCTGTTCCAGCTGATCGACGGCCTGGCGCGCGAGGGCAAAGGGGTCATTTACGCCTCCGGCGAGTTTGCCGAACTGGTCGGGCTGTGCGACCGCATCTGCGTCCTGTGGGACGGGCGCATCGTGGCGGAAATCGCCGGGGCCGAGGCCCGTGAAGAGACACTACTTTATTATTCAACCGGAGGAACGGCGTCGTGAGCAAGGCCCTTTCAGTGACCGCGGCGGCGTCTGGCCGTCAGCAACTTTTTGATTTTCTCTATAAATGGGGCATGCTGCTCACCGTCGTCGCGCTGGTGGCCGTCTTTGGCCTGGCGTCGGACAGCTTCCTCGACCCGAACAACATCATCAATATTCTGCGCTCGATTGCCATCGTGACGGTGATTGCCGTTGGCGTGTCGATTTCGCTGACCGTCGGCGGGTTCGATCTCTCCGTGGGCTCCACGGCGTCGCTGGCGAACGCGCTGGTCATTTCGCTTTTCGTCTGGCACGGCTTCGGCACCACCGAGTCGATTGTAATCACTCTCGCGCTCTGCACGCTGGTCGGCCTGTTTAACGCTTTCCTGATCGTCATCCTGCGTATTCCGGACATGCTCGCGACGCTCGCCAGCCTGTTTGTCATCCAGGGCGTGGCGATGACCTACAGCTACGGCGGGTCGATTACCGAGAACATGGTGCTGCCGAGCGGCGACATGGCGGAAGGGACCATTCCGGCGGCATTTAGCCTGCTGGGGCAGGTGCCGACCATTGTGATCGTCATGCTGGTGGTGACCCTTCTGGCGCAGCTGGGGCTGTCGCTGACCACTCACGGACGCCGGATGTATGCCATTGGCGGCAACCCGGAAGCGGCGCGCCTCTCGGGCATTCGCACCACGCGCTACAAGGTGGCGGCCTACGTGATTGCCTCGCTGCTGGCGGGGCTGGGCGGCATTCTGCTGGCCTCCCGCATCGGATCGTCGCAGGTCAATGCGGGCGGCGGTTATCTGATGGATGCGGTGGCCGCGGCGTGGATTGGCTTCTCGCTGGCCGGGTCCGGCAAGCCGAACGCGCTGGGCACGCTGGTGGGGGCGGTGATCCTCGGCGTGCTGTCGAACGGGCTGGTGATGCTCTCCGTGCCGTATTACGCCATGGACATAATAAAAGGGCTGGTGCTCGCAGTGGCACTGGCGATTACCTACATACAAAAACGCTGACAACACAACGGGATAAAAAATGAAAAAGATTGCGCTCTCTTTGGTCGCACTGGGGTTACTCACTTCTCTGCCGGGATTCGCGGCCACGCCCGCGCCGGTTCCGGCCGCCATTGCGAACCACGACGGACCGATCCGCATCGCGGTGATCCGTAACCTCGGCTCGGACGACAACACCACGCAGTTTGTTGCCGGGGCCATTCAGGAAGGGAAAAAGCTCGGCTTTAAGATCAGCACCTTTTTGAGCAACGGGGATGACGCTAAATTCCAGGACTTCGTTAACCAGGCCATCAGCCAGAAATACGACGGGATTATCCTGTCTCAGGGCCGCGATCCGTACTCCACCGCGCTGGTGAAGAAGGCGGTGGATGCCGGGATCAAGGTCGCCGTTTTTGATACCGCCGTTAACGGAGAGATCCCGGGCGTGACCGTCACCCAGCAGGACGACGCCTCCCTGACGAATCTCTCCTTCGGCCAGCTGGCGAAAGATTTCAACGGCAAGGCCAACATCGTCAAGCTGTGGGTGGCGGGCTTCCCGCCGATGGAGCGCCGTCAGGCAGCCTATAAAGAATTGCAAAAGCAGTACCCGGAGATTAAAGAGCTGGAGTCCATCGGCGCGGTCTCATCTGACGTGCAGGGCGACACCGCCAACAAGGTGGGCGCGATCCTGGCGAAATACCCGAAAGGCAAAATCGACGCCATCTGGGGGACCTGGGACGCCTTCAGCCAGGGGGCGTATAAAGCGCTGAAGGAGAATGGACGCACCGAGATCAAGCTCTATAGCATTGACATCTCCAACCAGGATTTACAGCTGATGCGTGAGCCGGGTAGCCCGTGGGCAGTGAGCGTGGCGGTGGATCCGAAGCTGATTGGTGCGACTAACGTGCGCCTGATCGCCAACAAGATTGCCGGGGAAGCCACGCCTGCCACCTACGACTTCAAAGCCGCCGCGATCCCGCAGGCGCTGCTGACCGCGCAGCCGGGGGCGGTGAACGTAGCGTCGCTGGGCAAAATCATTCCGGGCTGGGGCCAGACGGAAGATTTTATCGCGCCGTGGTTTGCGACGCTGGAAGCGAAAAATAAATGAGTATCCTCCCTACGCCAGAATACAGCCGCAATATGCGGCTGATCGGCCATAGCGATCAGGGCGGTCGCCCGGACGGCGTGCAGCTGATGGTGCACCGCGGTTTTGCCTATATCGGCCATATGGTGTCGCAGGGCTTTTCGATAGTAGACGTGCGCGACCCGAAAAACCCGAAACCCGCGGGCTATTTTCCTGCGCCGCCGGGCACCTGGAACGTGCACCTCCAGGCGCATGACGACCTGCTGCTGGTGATCAACGCCCGGGATCTGTTTGCCGATGCCCGCTTCGCCGACGAGAAGGTCTACTACACCCGTCAGGTAGGAGAGACCGTTAGCGACGTGCAGGACAAAGGCTGGAGCGCCGGGCTTCGCATTTTTGATATCTCCACGCCGGACGCGCCGCGCGAAATCAGCTTTCTCTCGCTGAGCGGCATCGGCATTCACCGCATCTGGTACGTCGGTGGCCGCTGGGCGTACGTGTCGGCGCTGATCGACGGTTTTACCGACTACATCTTTCTGACGATCGACCTGGCCGACCCGCGTAAGCCTGAGGTGGCAGGGCGCTGGTGGCTGCCGGGCATGAACCAGGCCGAAGGCGAACAGCCGAACTGGCCGGAAGGGAAACGCTACGCGCTCCACCACGCGATTATTGCCGGCGATACGGCGTACGGCAGCTGGCGCGACGGCGGCTTAACGCTGCTTGACGTGAAGGATCGTACCCAGCCTAAGCTTATTAGCCACCGTAACTGGAGTCCGCCGTTTGGCGGCGGGACGCACACCGCGCTGCCGCTGCCGGACCGGGATCTGCTGGTGGTGCTGGACGAAGCGGTGCTCGATAACCAGCAGGACGGCGAGAAGCTGATCTGGCTGTTTGATATCCGCGAGCCGTCGAACCCGGTGAGCATCTCGACCTTCCCGCAGCCGAATGAAACCGACTACGTGGCAAAAGGGGCGCATTTCGGCCCGCACAACCTGCACGAGAACCGTCCCGGAAGCTTCGTCAGCTCGACGCTGATTTTCGCGACGTATCAGAACGCGGGCGTACGCGCGTATGACATCTCCAATCCGTATCGCCCAGTGGAAACCGGTGCGCTGGTGCCCGCGGCACCGGAGAGGATGATGGACACGCGGCCGAATCGCCCGCAGGTGATCCAGTCCTGTGACGTGTTTGTGGATGCGCAGGGAATTATCTACAGCACGGACTATAACGCCGGGCTGTCGGTGATTGAGTATCTGGGGTAAGTGCGGTTTGATGCCCTCTCCGACAGGGAGAGGGAGAAAATCAACTGTACTGCCGCACCCGCGCCACCAGCGCTTCCGCGCTGTCGATGCGGTCGGCAATCAGAATCAGCGCTTTGCCGAGCGCGATCGCGTGGCGCAGGCATTCGTGGCGCATGGCCTCGTCCTGGATGGTGTCGATATCCGCGACGTGGGAAAGCCCGACGCTGCGGCGAATGAGTTCGGTGCCGCAGAACCCGATGGCATCATGCCAGACCTTTTTCAGGAACGCGGAGGCATAGCCTGGCGCGCTGAGCGCGGCGTCGCGTGCTTTCTCGTTTGCCAGCGCCTGGAAGCGTTCCGCAAAGGTGTTCCACAGCTCCTGAATATCGGTCAGGCGCTGCTCGCGCGCGGCGGCGGCATCGCGAATGCCCAGATGCCCCGGCAGGCCGCAGAAGTTGAGCAGCAGGTTGCCGATGGCGGTGCCGACGTCAAAGCCAATCGGCCCGAAATAGCCGAACTCGGCGTCGATGGCCTTCAGGCTGCCGTCGGCCACAAAAATCGAGCCGCTGTGAATATCCCCGTGCAGCAGCGCTTCGGCATGCGAGAAGAAGCGGTGCTTCAGGGAGGCCACGGCAATTTTTAGCGGGGCGTCGTCGCGCAGGGCGGCGACGTCATTTTCCAGCTCGGCAGGGTAGTTATTGCGCTCATGAACCTGGTACGGATCGTTGAAGAACAGATCTTCGGTGATCTCGCACATCTCCGGGTTGATGAATTTCGCCACCTGCGCTTTTTTCTCGTGCGGGTGCAGGTAGAAATCGCTGGTGTGGAACAGCGCCTGCGCGAGGTATTCACCCAGCTGGCGCGCCGCCTGCGAGTAGTAAATGTTTTTGATCAGCTCGCCGCGCCAGATGCGATGGCTGGAGAGATCTTCCATCACCATCACCGCCAGTTCCGGGTCAAAGTGGTGGATTTTCACGGTGTGCTGCGGGCTGTGCTGGTAATGCTCGACCAGGGTTTGCGCCTCGAGGCGGGCGCGATCCAGCGTCAGCGGCCAGGACTCGCCGACGCAGCGCACGTAGGGCAGTGCCTGTTTGACGATGATGCGGCTGACGCCCGCGCTGTCGTAAATTTTAAAAACCAGATTGAGGTTGCCGTCGCCCACTTCCTGCGCCTCTACCAGCGATGACGGATCGTCAAGCCCACCAAACTGCCTGGCATACTCCACGGCGTCCTGAGCGGTAAAGGTACGGTATTGCGACATGGCCTGTTCCTCACGAGTTAACTAATTAAGACATGTAGACGTCTATACATCTGGATTTCATCCTGACACAATGTGCCACAACAACGCAACAGGGAATTAACGACATGCAGACATTACAGACGACCAGCCTGCGGGTGGCGGATAATCAGCTCTTTATTCTCGACCAGCAGGCGCTTCCGCAGGAGAAACGCTGGCTGGATGCCTCAACGGTGGAGGCGCTGGTTGGGCATATCCACGCTCTGCGCGTGCGTGGCGCGCCGTTGATTGGTCTCTCTGCAAGCCTGCTGCTGGCGCTGCTGGCGGAAAACGGCAAAAGCCGCGATGAGCTGGCGGTGGCGCTGGAAACGCTTCGCGCATCCCGCCCGACGGCGGTAAACCTGATGAACAACCTCGACCGCATGAAGCTTGCGCTGTGGGAAGAGGATTTCGTTCCGGCGCTGGTGGCTGAGGCGCTGCGCCTGATTGACGAAGACAAACGGCTTTGCGACGCGATTGCAAAAGCGGGCAGCGCGCTGGTGAAGCCCGGCAGCCGTCTGCTGACCCACTGCAACACCGGCGGGCTGGCAACCGCGGGCGTCGGTACGGCGCTGGGCGTGATTGCACGGGCACATCAGGAAGGCAAGGTCAGCAGCGTCTGGGTGGATGAAACCCGTCCGCTGCTGCAGGGCGGTAGATTGACCGCGTGGGAGCTTGGCGAGCTGGGCGTGCCGTATCAGCTGATTACCGATTCCATGGCCGCCAGCCTGATGGCGAAAGGGCAGGTAGACGCCGTGTGGGTAGGGGCAGACCGTATTGCCGCCAACGGCGACGTGGCGAACAAAATCGGAACCTATTCTCTGGCGGTGCTGGCGAAATTCCACGGTATTCCGTTCTATGTAGCTGCCCCGCAAACGACCCTCGACCCGGACTGCCCGAACGGTGACGCGATCCCGATTGAACAGCGCGCTGCCAGCGAGGTGACGGGCGTAGCCGGAAGCTTTGGCGCGGTGCAGTGGGCACCGGAAAACGCGCAGGTCTATAACCCGGCGTTTGACGTGACCCCAGCCTCGCTGATTAGCGGCTGGGTGCTGGATACGGGTGTGGTCACCCCTGAAGAGGTAGCGAAAGGGAAATTTGCCTGAGTGAGACTATCCTTGTAAGGGGTTCCCTTTAGAGGACGTTATCGTGAGGCTCGATCCTGAAACAGACTTAAAACTGGAGCGCGTGGTGGACGCACCGCGCGACCTGCTCTGGCTCTGCTGGACCACGCCGGAGCACATCAAAAACTTCTTCATTCCTGCTCCCCATAAGGTGACCGAATGTGACCTCGATCTGCGCGTGGGCGGGCGATTCAATACCGTGTTTGAGGTGGACGGACAGCGGATGGATAACCGGGGCGTATTTCTTGAAATCGATCCCGGGAAAAAGCTGGTCTTTACTGACGGTTATAGCGA
The DNA here is from genome assembly GCF_014930485.1 of Enterobacter cloacae complex sp. P47BA. Lineage (NCBI taxonomy): Bacteria > Pseudomonadati > Pseudomonadota > Gammaproteobacteria > Enterobacterales > Enterobacteriaceae > Enterobacter > Enterobacter cloacae complex sp. P47BA. The sequence continues at coordinate 178,865 of NZ_JADBRF010000004.1, forward strand.
AGGCTGGAAGCCGGCCGAGAAACCGTTTATGACGGCGATCCTGCTGCTGGAAGACGTCGGGGAGGGCAAAACCCGCTACACGGCGATTGCGCGCCATCCGACGAAGGAAATCCGCGAGCAGCACGAGCAGATGGGCTTCCACGAAGGGTGGGGGATTGTGCTGGATCAGCTGGTGAGGTATGTGAAGTCTCTTAGACCCCCTCTCCCTTGAGGGAGAGGGCTGGGGTGAGGGGGAGAATTCATTGATCAAGTCGAAGATAGGCTTCTCTTTTTGGTATTCCTCATCTGACGAAATATTGGCGCTCCCTTTTCATCAAAGTATCTTTCCGGCCATATCACATCGGGCGGAATATCTAGCGCCTGCGCGATAAGCCATTCACCTCTGGGCCATGGTCGGGTAAGCGCGTTTGCCAGTGTTGATGAGGAAAGCCCAGCTTTTCGAGACAAGGCTGCGAGGCTTGTTCCATGTTTCTTTAGTGCGGCGATAATATCGGCCGGGTGCCAGTTCTGATGACGCATTGTGTCCTCCTTACTTGTGTTCGTTACGCGCTCAATTATCCTGTTTTGGGATAAAAACGCAATGGGAGGATATTCGATTTCAGGATATTTGTATGGAATCGGAACAATGGCCTCAGTCTATTCAGAAGAATATCAACGTGTTATCAATGCGTTGAAGAAAGCTCGTAAGGAGAAGGGGATTACTCAGGCGCAGCTTGCGGAGGCACTGGGCAAACCGCAGTCGTTTATCGCTAAAGTGGAAAGCGGCGAGCGCAGATTGGATGTGGTGGAGTTTGTGCATCTGGCGAAGTTGGTGGGGTTAGAACCAGCTAATGTGATAGATTCTATTTAATAATTTAAGGTATTTTTATGTTAGATAAAGCTTCGGAATTATTAGAGCAGTTTATAGCAATTGAGAGTCGTGAAGTTAGTAAAATGGACATGCCTCATATGCCAACATTAGGTTCTGCTTATGAAGAGATTACCAAACAAGGAATCGATCAGGAATTTATCATACCTAAAGGTCTAAATCTTAAAGTCGTTTCAGGTTTCATTTCTATAGGAGATAAGTTATTAAAACAACAAATAGATGGAATGCTAGTTCACGGCGAAGGGAAGCAATATGGAAGAACATCTGAGTATATTTATTCTATAGATCAAGTTCTTTGTATTTTTGAAGTCAAAAAAACTCTAAATAAAAGTGATTACATCGATGCGTTTGATCATCTTCGGATAATTAGGAATGAGTATTCAGAGTATTTTGAATCAAAGTTTCAAGATCCAGATTTTGAACCCGATATCAGTATTGCAAGTAAACATTTTTCTCAAATAACAGGTAGGAATGCTCCTGCATGTTATAGTGATATTCATTCTTTATCAAAATCAGATGGCATTTTGTTTTACTCGTTAGTACAAGAAACTCTTGCTCCTTGTAGTATTATCCATGGGTATGGTGGATATACAACTGAAGCAGGAATGAGAAACGCATTTCTTGATATATTAACTGATAAGGGCGAAGTTTCTGGAAATGGGCTTGGTGTACCAAGCCTACCAACTTTGGTGATTTCTAATCATATAAGCATAGTTAAAGCTAATGGTATGCCTTTTCTAGGTATCAACCATGATAGACAATGGGCAGCACTTGTCTCTATGAGAGAAAATGCGGCTAGAATTATGTTAGAGATCATTTGGTCGAAAATATCTATGTTTTTTGACGTGAAAATGCCGTGGGGTGATGATTCCAAAATTGAGAATATGGCTCCTTTATTGTATGCAATTCCATTAGAAAAAGGAAATGAAGTTGGTTGGCTTTATAAGTCTGTGGAGTTGAAAGAAAGTGAATTAAAAGTCAGAGAAGTTGTCAAAGAATGGCAGCCTGAACGCATTGATAAAGATATACAGACTGTATTTTATAGAATGATGTTCAATGGAGGGATCCTGGATATCAATGCTCTCGCAGATATTGCGGCGGATAATGATGAAGAAGAAAGTGTTTTATTATTAAAGCTTGAGAATACATTTTTATTTAAAAGGGATGAGGAATATATTAGACCAATAACACCTATTTTAATAATGGTTGAAGATGATGATGAAAATTTTTATCTGTCGTCAAGTCGAGAGCATCTTGATGTTTGGTGTGATAAATGTGATATTTCAAAAAACTATATGCAACTGATGATAATGGAATAACATTATACCTAATCCAGTCACCCTCAAAATGTGTAAGTAGTGACTGGATTACTAATTCAATTCTCAACTCAATTTCGGATACGCATCCGCAATCGCATCACCCGTAAACTGGGCCACCCAGCCTTCCGGGTTATCGAAAATACGAATGGCGGTAAAGTTCGGCTCTGAGCCCATATCAAACCAGTGCGGTGTGCCGGCGGGTACGGAAATCAGGTCATTTTTCTCGCAGAGCACCTGATACACCTCATCGCCAATGTGCAGGCAGAACAGCCCCGCACCTTCTACGAAAAAGCGTACTTCATCCTCGCCGTGGGTGTGTTCGTTCAGGAATTTCGCCCGCAACGCCTCTTTCTGCGGGTTGTCGGCGCGCAGGCTGATCACGTCCCAGCTCTGATAGCCTTTCTCCGCCACCAGTTTGTCGATGGCATGCTGATACGCCGCGATCACGGTTTCAGGCGCGGGATCCTGTCCTAAATCGCGATCCGCCGCCCAGCGTTCAAAGCGCACCCCTTTAGCGTTGAGCTGTTGGGCAATCTCGGCGGCGTCGGTGCTGTGCCACTGATGCTTACTGGCGTCTTTATCGGAATAAATGGTCAATGCGCTCATGAAGGGATCTGCTCCGGATTAATCTCGTCAAACTGGTGGATTTGATGGTGATGGCTCGCGCCGTCATCTTCACCGCGAATCAGTTGCAGGGTGCGAAAACCCGCCTGTTCAGCCGCGTCCAGCTCCTGATGAATATCCGACAGGAACAGGATCTGCGACGGGGCGATGCCCGTTTGCGCCGCGATGTTCTGATAAGACTGCACCTCGCGCTTGGCGCCGATGTGGGTATCAAAATAGCCGCTGAACAGATGAGTAATATCACCTTCATCGCTGTAGCCAAATAACAGTTTCTGCGCGGCGACGGAGCCCGAGGAATAAACATAGAGATCAATCCCTTGCGCTTTCCATTTTTCCAGCGCGGGCAGTACGTCCGGGTAGAGGTGACCGGTAAAGTCGCCGTTAACGTAGCCGTCATGCCAGATGATCCCCTGCAGCGCTTTGAGCGCGGTGGATTTGCGGTCTTCATCCATAAAGGCAAACAGGGCGTCGATTAGCTCGCTGACGCTGGCGTGCGGGTTACCGATTTCATCACGCAGGTTGTCCAGAATGGATGTGACCGGCTCGGCGTACTGCTGCGCGGTGACGAAGGCCGCCAGCCGCTCACGCGCATAGGGGAACAATACATCATGGACAAAACGAATATCGCTGGTGGTGCCTTCAATATCCGTCACAATTGCGCGAATCATACTCTCTCCAGTTGTCGTAAACGCATTTCACATTCAAACAGGAATTCCAGTCCTTCCAGATGACGGCGGGCTTCGGCCACGTCGCGTCCCCAGCAGGTTAAGCCATGGCCGCGCAGAAGAAAACCATAATTAAGCGGGCGTTCCTGCGCGTAATGGGCGATGCGCGAGGCGAGGGCGTCGATGTCCTGGTCGTTATCAAATACCGGGATGGAAATCGTATCCAGATGCGTGGTCTGTCCGGTGAGGGATTTTTGCATCTCAAAGCCGCTAATATTCAGTTCAGCCTCTTTCACCAGGCGCGACAGCACCGTGGCGTTAACGGTGTGAACGTGCAGCACGGCGTTAGCTTCCGGGAACAGACGATAGATAAGGGTGTGCAGCCCGGTCTCTGCCGACGGTTTGCGCCCGGACGGCGCGCGGTTGGTGGCGATTTCGACCTGCAGAAAATCCTCCGTCGTCAGGCTGCCTTTGTCTTTACCGGATTCGCTGAGCCAGCAGAGGCGTTCGTCCTGACGCACCGACATATTGCCGCCGGTGGCGGGAGCCCAGCCTTTTGCGCCAATCCAGCGGCAGGCGTCGACCAGATGTGTGAGTTGCAGGTTGTCTGTCATTTCCTTTTACCCTCGCGGCCAGGAATATTCATATGGTTTAGACGTCTAAGCGTCTTGATTGCCAAAGACTAACATCGTGTTATAGTGTCAGCAACATAAGTATTACAAGCAGGCACAGCACAATGAGCAATAACGCATTGATTCCGCAGAGTAAACTTCCGAATCTCGGCACCACTATCTTTACGCAGATGAGCGCCCTGGCGCAGCAGCACCATGCCATTAACCTCTCGCAGGGGTTTCCGGATTTTGACGGCCCGCGTTATTTGCAGGAACGTCTGGCTTACCACGTGGCGCAGGGTGCAAACCAGTATGCGCCAATGACGGGCGTGCAGGCGCTGCGGGAAGCCATTGCGGATAAAACGGCGGAGCTGTATGGCCATAAGCCCGATGCGAATACCGACATTACGGTGACGGCAGGGGCGACCGAAGCGCTGTATGCGGCCATTACCGCGCTGGTGCGCACCGGTGATGAGGTGATCTGCTTTGACCCGAGCTACGACAGCTATGCGCCTGCGGTTGAACTTTCCGGAGGCGTGGTGAAACGCGTGGCGCTGCAGCCGCCGCATTTCCGTCCTGACTGGCAGGCATTTGCGGCACTGTTGAGTGATAAAACCCGCCTGGTGATCCTGAATACGCCGCACAATCCATCCGCAACGGTGTGGCAGAAAGCCGATTTCGCGGCGCTGTGGCAGGCGATTGCGGAACGTGAGATCTACGTGCTGAGCGATGAAGTATACGAGCACATCTGTTTTGCAGAAGAAGGACACGCCAGCGTGCTGGCCCATCCGCAGCTGCGCGAGCGCGCCGTCGCCGTCTCGTCGTTCGGCAAGACCTATCATATGACCGGCTGGAAAGTGGGTTACTGTGTGGCGCCCGCCGCCATCAGCGCCGAGCTGCGTAAAGTGCACCAGTATCTGACCTTTGCGGTGAACACGCCCGCCCAGCTGGCGCTGGCGGATATGCTGCGCGCCGAGCCGGAGCACTACCGCGAGCTGCCGGACTTTTACCGCGCGCGCCGGGATCTGTTTGTGAATGCGCTCAGCGAAAGCCGTCTGGAGATTTTACCGTGCGAAGGAACGTATTTTCTGCTGGCCGACTACAGCGCAATCTCGGATCTGGATGACGTCAGTTTCTGCCAGTGGCTGACCAAAGAGGCAGGCGTGGCCGCCATACCGCTGTCGGTCTTCTGTGCCGATCCCTTCCCGCATAAACTGATCCGTCTCTGTTTTGCGAAGCAAGAATCGACACTGCTGTTGGCGGCCGAACGCCTGAATGCGCTCTGATTATTTCACCGTCCAGGCTTCTGAATAACGACGGTCTGCGAACAGTTCCAGCAGGCCGTTGATTTGCTTGAGGCGCAACACCTCATCGCTGTCCATACCGAGCTCTTTGCCAATTTTTTGCTCGTTCCAGCCAAGCTGCGCCAGTTCACGGACGATTTCTGCCATCGCGTTGATCTGGTGTCGTCCACGCGCCCGGTTGTGGCGAATGGTTGCGGCCATTCGATCGTGTTTATCCTGGCGCTCGCGGCGCAGGCAGGTGACGGGGAGATACCCTTTCAGCTGTCGCTTTAGCGCTGCCCGCGTGCTGCCGATTTCATGGCGATGAAAGCCGTCCACGATTTCGTAGTGCTGAGGGGTATTTTCAGTCACAACGATAGGTTGAGTGAATCCATCCAGTTCCAGCGACTTCGTGAGTAGCCGCTTTTCCGGTGGGGCAACGTTATTGGGATTGTAATCATTGGCCGTAAGACGATCCTGTTTAACCCAGAGCACGCAGTCGACAGGCTGCTCGCGAAAAGGGCTGTGCTGATGTATGACCTGGCGAAACGCATTGATGGCGTTAATGCGATCCTCTTCAGGAAGGGACTGAAGGTACGTTTCGATCTCTGAGATTATTCTTTGTCGCATAAAATTCCCCACTCCTTGCGTTTTGCCTTCACTCTTTCACTGTAGCGTTGATAGTGTTTGGGTTTGTTAGGGCTGAAAGAGAGCGCCCGGCACCAGTAATCGTTATTGAGTAAAACCTTACAAATTCGGCGCCAGGAGGGGATATCTTTTGAGCCAATGTCCCCTTCCTGGGTATCGGGAATATCGTCCATGCCCCGCTTTTGATACCAGTGCAAATACACCGCGATTTTGTTGCGGTAATGCTCTGCCGTCGTTTGCGGCATGCTGTCGAGCAGCAGCATGGCATACGCGTACCAGCTCAGGTGGTCGGGTTTCAGGATCTTCCTGTGGCCGTAGAAATGGTTATCGTGCCCGGCGTAAATTCCGCCGCTGCTCGCACCGCTGACGCGTTCACACATAACGGCCCAGCGTTCAGGCTCGACAACGTGATACAACCACAAACCCTGGCGTTGTTCTGGGCCAAAGGGCTCGCAGATGCGCATATAGCGTGGCGGGACCCCAGCCTGAAACATGAGATTGTACAGCGGGTTATAGCATTCTCCCGTTTTGGCGAACCACGTCCAGATATCCGCGGTTTTCCAGTCGTAAAGCGGGTAGATGTACCAAGCGTGCCCGCCCGGGGCGATGGTTGTCCAGGGTTTATCATCGGCGAAACGCTGCTTGCGGGCGTTGGCGATGGTTAAAAAGCGGTTGTAGGATTCATCGGCGCGTATGCCCACCAGCATTGCGGCAGGGCGATGCTGTGCAAACCAGTCAGAAAACGCACGGACAAAGGCTTCAAACGTCATGCCCGGCTGGTAGAAATCGAAGTAATCAGGGGCGGTTATCGCCTCTTCGGGCGGCTGGCGAACCCACGGTTTGCCCGGCTCCCAGCATTGCCATTCGGGCTGGTATTGCGACAGGGCGTTTTGCGTCGTGAGTGGCAGAGCGACCCACCAGTATTTTGCAATCACATCGCCATACTGCTGGAGCATTCTATTTACATGCTCAATGGTGTAAGTGAACTGCGCTTCCCAGTCTATAAAGAGCAGATGAATTTTTTTGCCCATTTTTCGGGCTTGTTGAGCCGTCAAATGCAGCATGATGGTCGAATCTTTCCCGCCTGAAAATGAAACACAAACCATCGGGAGATTCTCAAGCGTCCATGCGATGCGGTCTACCGCGGCCTCAAGGACATTTTGGTTTAGTGGATACTTATACATTGACAAGGTAAATGCCTCCCTGCAAATAAATACCGGATGGGTGTCAATAATCAAGAGAGAGTAATATTAGGTAAAAAGAGTGGCAGGTAAATGAAAAAGAGAAATGTTTTTCTAAATTATAAATGAGGTTTATGTATTACAAGGATGTAAAGGGCTGTGATAAGCGCAGCCCTTTACCGTTAATTCTCGATGATTTGTTCAACAAACGTTGAGAACACCGCGCTGTTCAACGCCGAGCGGTTATAAAGCATGAAAATATCGAGAGGGGGAAGCGTGAACGGCGCATCTAATTTTTTGAGCCGTAGCACATCTTTATATTTATCAAATAAAGGTTCTGGTACATATCCCAGGAGATGGGATGCGCTGATCATAGTAATGATGGTGAACACGGAGTCACAGCGAAACGCGATGGTTTTATCCGCATGAACTTTCTGCACCAGGGATTGATAGTTTTTGACGCCTATTTCATCGCTGAGAAAGAAGGTGAATTTCTCTTCCTGAAGCGCCTCCAGGGTGACGGCCTCTTTCATTCGCGGATGGTCCTGGCTGCACACCAGTATCATGGGGTAACTTGCGTAGGATACGCAGACGATTGAGCGGTTATTGACGGGCGCCATGGAAAAAATGAGGTCCGCTTTACGGTACGCCAACAGGTCTTCTGCGGAATCAGCTGCCAGCAGCATATCGTGAAGCTCTATTTCATAATTGTGATTTCTCATCAATAACTTAAGCGGGTTGAGCAAATTTTCAGTCGTCAGGATCTGGGGGCAGTAAACAATAAAATTCTTTTTCAGCACGGAGCCATGCATGATGTTTATCGTCTGCTCCAGCTGATTAAGATTTTGCTCAAGATGATGGTGGAGATTGATGCCCACCGTGGTTGGCGTGATCCCCTTACCGGAACGAATAAACAGCGGGTCGTTGAGCTGGCTACGCAGGCGCTGAAGTGACTGACTGACCGCAGAGGGGGTAATGTAGAGTGTTTCTGCTGCCTTGCTGATGCTCAAGTGTTGAAAGATACATTCAAAAATGACCAGCAGGTTAAGGTCGAATTTTTTTAGATCGTAGAGGTTTGCCATGTTTCATCCTGAGTACGTTGTGTTTGCGTTATCACATAACTGATAACTATAGGAGTAAGTTAACCATTTATCATCCATGAGAATAACTTACTTAATTAACGATTTATTTTCGCTTAATATATCACGAAGGTAGATTAATGAAATAGATCTTCAATGAGTATTAAGATACTTTTATCTTTAAAAGTGCGATTCCTTTCGTTGAAATAGTTTTCATTTATATATAGAAAACAATCATCATTCTTATCTATTTCTCCCTGCTTGGGTACCAAAGGAAATAAACGACAGCACTTATTCGTTAAAACCTATCACAGCCATAGATAGGATTGCCGCTCAGGTGCATTGCTCTTACGCTGGACGGGTGTTGTAATCATTCGGCTGTTATTGCCTTGATATAAGGTTGTAGAGCGCAACGCAACGCCAGCTTCGGCTGGCACTGAATGTACCTGCGGGGAATTCAGGTATCAGGGCCGCCCGTTGAGGCGGCCTTTATACTTTCTGGGGTACCGCAGCAGGTTCACCTTGCTGTCTTGTTGACGTTGTAAGGTTTGGCTGATTGATTTGATAAAGCATACGCATTAGCCCCGATGAGCAAAGTTGGTTACCTTACATCTCAACGAAAACACGGAGGAAGTACAGATGTCTTTGATTAACACTAAAATTAAACCTTTCAAAAACCAGGCGTTCAAAAACGGTGAGTTCATTGAAGTAACCGAGAAAGATACCGAAGGTCGCTGGAGCGTCTTCTTCTTCTATCCGGCTGACTTCACCTTCGTTTGCCCGACCGAACTGGGTGACGTGGCTGACCATTACGACGAACTGCAGAAGCTGGGCGTAGACGTTTACTCTGTGTCTACCGATACCCACTTCACCCACAAAGCGTGGCACAGCAGCTCTGAAACCATCGCGAAAATCAAATACGCGATGATCGGCGACCCGACTGGCGCCCTGACCCGTAACTTCGACAACATGCGTGAAGATGAAGGCCTGGCCGACCGTGCAACCTTCGTGGTTGACCCGCAGGGCATTATCCAGGCTATCGAAGTTACCGCTGAAGGTATCGGCCGTGATGCTTCTGACCTGCTGCGTAAAGTGAAAGCGGCTCAGTACGTGGCTTCTCACCCAGGTGAAGTGTGCCCGGCTAAATGGAAAGAAGGCGAAGCGACCCTGGCTCCATCCCTGGACCTGGTCGGTAAAATCTAAGTTTTCACCATCCGGCAATCAATGGGCGCCCCCCGCGCCCATTTCATTCCAGCACCATGATGCAAGTTGCATTCAGGCCGCCCGCAAAGGCAGCTTGCATGATGACGTCTTAAGAGAGGGAAGAACTATGCTCGACACCAATATGAAAACCCAGCTCAAGGCCTACCTTGAGAAACTGACTAAACCCGTTGAGCTGATTGCCACGCTGGACGACAGCGCGAAATCGGCAGAAATCAAAGAGCTGCTGGCAGAGATCGCTGAACTGTCGCCAAAAGTGACCTTCAAAGAAGACAATTCGCTTGCGGTTCGTAAACCCTCTTTCCTGATTACTAACTCGGGCTCGGACAAGGGACCGCGTTTTGCCGGCTCTCCGCTGGGGCATGAATTTACCTCACTGGTGCTGGCGCTGCTGTGGACCGGCGGTCATCCGTCAAAAGAAGCGCAGGCGCTGCTGGAGCAGATCCGCGATATCGACGGTGATTTTGAGTTTGAAACCTATTATTCGCTCTCCTGCCACAACTGCCCGGACGTGGTGCAGGCGCTGAACCTGATGTCAGTTCTGAACCCGCGCATCAAGCATACGGCGATTGACGGCGGTACGTTCCAGAATGAAATCACCGATCGCAACGTGATGGGCGTTCCGGCGGTGTATCTGAACGGCCAGGAGTTCGGCCAGGGCCGCATGACGCTGACGGAAATCGTCGCGAAAGTGGATACCGGCGCGGAAAAACGCGCGGCGGAAGAACTGAACAAACGCGATGCGTACGATGTGCTGATTGTCGGTTCCGGCCCTGCGGGCGCGGCGGCAGCGGTTTACTCTGCACGTAAAGGTATTCGTACCGGTCTTATGGGCGAACGCTTTGGCGGACAGGTGCTGGATACCGTGGACATTGAAAACTACATTTCCGTACCAAAAACCGAAGGTCAGAAGCTGGCCGGTGCGCTGAAGGCTCATGTCAGCGATTACGAGGTAGATGTGATCGACAGCCAGAGCGCCAGCAAGCTGATTCCGGCGGCGGTGGAAGGGGGCTTACACCAGATTGAAACCGCCTCTGGCGCGGTGCTGAAAGCTCGCAGCGTGATCGTTGCCACCGGGGCAAAATGGCGCAACATGAATGTGCCGGGCGAAGATCAATACCGTACCAAAGGCGTGACCTATTGCCCGCACTGTGACGGCCCGCTGTTTAAAGGCAAACGGGTGGCGGTGATCGGCGGCGGTAACTCCGGCGTGGAAGCGGCTATCGACCTGGCAGGGATTGTTGAACACGTGACGCTGCTGGAGTTCGCGCCTGAGATGAAGGCCGACCAGGTGCTGCAGGATAAAGTTCGCAGCCTGAAAAACGTCGACATCGTGCTGAACGCGCAGACCACGGAAGTGAAGGGCGACGGTAGCAAAGTGACCGGTCTGGAGTACCGTGACCGCGTAAGCGGCGACGTTCATAGCGTTCAGCTTTCGGGGATCTTCGTACAAATTGGCCTGCTGCCGAACACCACCTGGCTGGAAGGCGCGATTGAGCGCAACCGCATGGGCGAGATTATCATCGATGCGAAATGTGAAACCAGCGTGAAGGGCGTGTTTGCCGCGGGCGACTGCACCACCGTGCCGTACAAGCAGATCATCATCGCGACTGGCGAAGGTGCAAAAGCGTCCCTGAGCGCGTTTGACTACCTGATCCGCACCAAAACCGCATAATAAAAGAAAGTAAGACATACCTGCAGTAGCCACCTCTTTATGAGGTGGCTTTTTTTTAGATTTTTTTACCCTCAATTATCCTCGCTATTAACCCCTTCATGCGTTAATTACCTGCTTCGATCAAAGAAAATAATAAGCCTGCTGATAATATCTTGTCGTTTTTTATAGCGGTAAATATTTATATTTAATATGAATGACAAAGATACATCCACTTCTTCAATATATGAGACGTTAACCCCCTTTGAAATAAAGGGATTGATGTTTCGTGATTTCTTTAACGCGGCGGACATGACATCGCGATGCGCTTCGTTACATCCTTTATTCCCGGAAAGCGAAACCTGGCAGCAGGATGAGGCGTTAGAGGTTGAGTATGATTTCAACGCCCTGTTTGTCGGCCCTGCAACGCTATTGGCGCCGCCTTATGCCTCGGTGTATCTGGACGAAGAGCCTCTACTGATGGGCGCTACAACGCTGAGCGTACGCGAATTCCTGCGCAGCATCGGGCTTTTTGTTACCGGGGAAAATAGCGTTCCCGACGATCACGTCAGCTATGAAATGGAGCTGGTGGTGATGCTCTCCGCGCATGCCAGACATTCGCCGCAATATCATGACGCACTCGCCCGCTTTGTGCAGGGGCATCTTGAATTATGGCTCCCCGCATTTATCGCAAAAATAAAGGATTGCGCGAAAACATCCGCAATTAAATGTCTCGCGTTGCAGATGACTAATTGGTTTGATGAATTAAAGACGAGAGTAATATTATGAGTATTGATAAAGGGCAGCTAAACCGGCGCTCCTTTTTAAAAGGACTGATTGCGCTGGGTACCGTTGCCGCATTACCCGGCGGACTATTATCATCCCGATGTGCCATGGCACAGCCCCCCATTCCGTTTAACCCAAAAACCTACAAAATTTTCCGTAACGCTTGCCCGCGTAACTGCTACGACACCTGCAGCTTAAAAACCTGGGTCAAAGATGACGTCATCACCTTCGTTGACGGGGCAAGCGAGTCCACGTTTACACACGGTGCCCCGTGTGTGAAAGGACTGACCTACCCGCGCCGGGTCTACTCCCCGGACCGTATTAAATACCCGATGATCCAGGATGGGCGCGGCAGCGGTAAATGGCGTCGCATCTCCTGGGATGAGGCCATGCAGCGCATTGCCAGCAAGATGCTGGAGATTAAAAAGAAAGACGGGTCTATGCTCGGCCTGGCGCTGTCGAAATACTCCGGCAACCTGGGCGTGATGAGTTATGCCGTGGAGGGGATGATGTCTTCTCTCGGTTACACCACGCGGTTCGCCGGTACGCCATGCTGGCCAGCAGGGATCGATGCCCAGCACTATGACATGGGCGACATGTGGTGTAACGACCCGGAAGATTTGGTGAAAGCCAAATACATCATTATCTGGGGCGCAAACCCGGCCTGGTGCTCCATGCATACCATGAAGTACATCTATCAGGCGCGTGAGAAAGGGGCGAAAGTGGTGGTCATTGATCCGCTGTTCTCGCAAACCGCCGCGAAAGCCGATTTGTATCTGCGCGTGCGCCCGGGATCGGACGGCGCATTGGCGCTGGGAATGGCGCGGCACCTGCTGGATACTGGCCGCGTCGACCAGGAGTTTGTGAACAACTTCGCGCACGGCTTCCCGGAATTTGAACAGTATCTGCGCAGCAATATCACCGTGGAGTGGGCATCTGAAATCTGTGGCCTGTCGGCAGAGGTGATTCGCCAGCTGGCGGAAGAGTTCACCGCGGTAAAACCTGCCACTGTCTGGATCGGCTACGGGATGCAGCGCCACGTCAACGGTGGGGCGAACGTGCGCGCCATTGACGCTTTTGTTGCCATGACAGGCAACATCGGTGTGGAAGGCGGCGGTGCCCGCTACGGCCATCTGCAGACCTGGGGCTACAACTATCATGCGATGACGCAGAAGCCACCGGTCGGATCTGTTGGCATGGTGGGAGAAAGCAGCCCGGTAGGGGAGTTCGTCAGCGACAGCGGCGAAAAGAGCCACTATTCCGACCGCGCGCTGAACCTGAACCAGACCGCGCAGAGCATTCTAGATGCCAACGATCCGCCCATTCGTATGCTGTGGGTGGCGTGCAAGAACCCGTTCGCGCAGGACTTTGACCGCAACAAAATGGAAAAAGCCTTCAGCAAGCTGGAGATGGTGGTCTGCGTCGATCAGTTCTTCAACGAGACGGTGCAGCATGCCGATATTGTGCTGCCGGTGACCACCACCTTTGAGCACTGGAACCTGTCGTCGTCTTACTGGCATTACTGGCTTTCGGTGAATGAACCGGCCATTAAACCGATGTACGAGTGCAAGAGCGATTTGGATATTGCCGTGCTGCTCTCGCGTACCATCAACAAAATGGAGCCGGGCTCCTGTACCTTCCCGCAGGACATTGACCAGAAAAAATGGCTCGACCTTGAGTTCAATGAGGGCATGGCGAAGCAGTTCGGTATCCGCTCCTGGGACGATCTGCTGGATGGGCCGGTGAAAGCCAAAATGGTCAGCTCGGCGGCCTGGCACGACCGCAAGTTTAAAACGCCATCGGGCAAGTATGAGTTCCTCTCCGAGCTGTGTGAAAAGAACGGCCATAAAGCGCTGCCGGAGTATCTGCCTGCCGCGGAGGGCAAGCTGCCGTTCCATCTGTTTACTCCGCATTTGCAGTACGGCCTTCACTCTCAGTTCGTCAACCTCGACTGGATGCAGGTCTTCTGGCCAGAGCCGTTTGTCTATATCCACCCAGCCGCCGCGCACAAGAAGGGTATTCGCGAGCTGGCGAAAGTCCGCGTGTTTAACGACGTTGGCGAAGTGGAGCTGCGGGCGAAGATCACCACCAACGTGCCGGAAGATTTCCTGGTGATGTATGAGTCCTGGTTTAACAAGCTTAAGTACAACGTGCAGAACGTCGTGAAAGATACGCCAGCCGATATGGGCAAGATGGCAACCGGCGCGCCTGGCGCGGCGATCCACAGCCAGTTTGTCGACATTGCCCTTATCGCGAATGAAGGAGCAGACGCATGAGACGCGCATTTTTAGTGAACAGTGATAAATGTATTGGCTGCCGCGGATGCGCCATGGCCTGCAAGAGCTTTAACCAGCTTGAGCCGGATCGCTTCTGGCGCTATGTCTATCCGCTGGATAAAGAAATTTATCCGCATGAGGAGCGTGCGTTTTTCTCGCTGGCCTGTAACCACTGTGAAAACCCGGCCTGTCTGGCGGCGTGCCCGGTGGAAGCCTACACCAAACGTGATGACGGCGTGGTGGTCCATAACCCTGAACGCTGTATCGGCTGTAAAAACTGCATCCGTAACTGCCCGTACGGCGCGCCGCGCTTCAATGAAGAGACGCAAAAGGCGGAGAAGTGCAGCATGTGCTATGAACGTCTGGATATCGGTATGGCCCCGGCCTGCGTGAACGCGTGTCCGGTCGGTGCCCTGTCGATTATCGATCTGGATGCCGATCCGCTGCCGAACAATGCCGTGCAGTATCCGCCGGGCTTCCCGAAGATGCCTCAGCTTAATCCGGGTACGCGCTTCATTCTGGCCCGTCAGCCAAAACAGCCGGGGGATAAATAATGGAAAAGTACGAACTGCCGTTGGTGATTTTTACCGTGCTGAGCCAGATGTCCGTCGGGATGACGCTGCTCCTGACCTGGCGCACGCTGCGTGGTGAAGTGCATGGCACCCGCCTTCACTGGCTGATTACCGGGCTGATTCTGGGCGTAGCCTCCATTGCCGCGGTGCTGCATCTGGCGCACCCGGAACACGCATACAACGCGTTGATTAACCTGAAACATGCCTGGCTGAGCCGCGAAATTCTGGGCGCGACCCTGTACGGCGCCATGATTGGGCTGGCCTTCCTGAGTAAGGGAAACAAAGGCGCAGCGCTGCTGGCGTCCCTGTTCGGGATCCTGCTGGTGGTGGTGCAGGGAATGACCTACGCGGCACCGGCGATGCAGGCCATTGCCAACGGCATCACCATGATGCTGTTCTTTGCGACGGTCTGGGTGATGGGCTGTGCCGCAACGCCGCTGCTCGGGCTGAAAGGATCAAACGCCGCGCTGCGCCAGGGGATTATCGCCCTGATGGCGCTGCTGATTGCCGCGCCGGTGATGTGGCTCAGCGGCGGTACCATCATGAAAATGACCGCTCACGCCTGGTTAAGCTCGCCGCTCTATCTGGGCAGCCTGCTGTGCTGCGTTGTGGGTGGCGCGTTATCGCTGAAGCGCCAGCCGATGCAGAAAGCGGTGTTTGCGCTCCTGCTGGTGGGCGTGGTGCTCAGCCGCCTGACCTTCTTCGGCGATACCGTCAGCACCATCGTCAATATTGGTCACCTGTACTGATAAACAAAACCCCGCGAAAGCGGGGTTTTTTGTTGGTATTTACCGGACCACCATCACCGGAATATGGGTGTGGCGGATCACGCTGGAGGCGTTCGACCCCAGCAGGTGAGTGGTAATGGAAGGATTACGTGAACCGATCACCACCACGTCAGCATTCAGCTCCGCGGCCAGTTCATTGACGGCATCGCGCACGCTACCGAACCGGACGTGGGTTTTGATGCGGGAAGGGGCGATGCTGAAATGCCCGACCATGGTCTGCAGCCGCGTTTCGGCTTCGTGCTGTAAGTGCTCCTCAAAGCGACGCACGTCGGCGGCAAAGCGGTGCAGGCTCAGGCTGGCAGAGCCCGGTAAGACGTGTAAAAGATGAATAATTCCGTCCTGCTGCGCGAGGAATTCCGCGTGGCGAACAGCTTTGTCGCTCAGTTCCATTTCGAAAACATCAACCGGCATAATGATTGTCTTATACATAACCGTTTCTCCTTGTTTATAAACGCTGGATACATTCAACCACAAAATATGAATGGTTTCTGTAAGCGCTTCGGCACTTTTCCTCTCTCGCCAGGATAAATCTCAAAAGGCGCGTATTTCCCGGCAGACTTTCAGGGGTAGCTACCCTTTATAAACTTACCTGAAACCTTTCGGAGGTCGCATGAAAGCACTCACGTACCACGGTCCGCACCATGTTCGCGTTGAGAATGTCCCCGATCCCATCATTGAACAGCCCGACGATATCATCCTGCGCGTCACGGCCACGGCGATTTGCGGCTCCGACCTGCATCTCTATCGTGGAAAGATCCCAAAGGTGCAGCACGGCGACATTTTTGGACATGAATTTATGGGCGAGATCGTCGAGTGCGGTCGAGAGGTGAAGGACCTGCAAAAAGGCGATCGCGTGGTGATCCCCTTTGTCATCGCCTGCGGTGACTGCTTCTTTTGCCGTCTGCAGCAGTACGCTGCCTGTGAGAAGTCCAATGCCGGGCAGGGCGCTGCGCTGAACAAAAAGCAAATTCCCGCGCCGGCAGCGCTGTTTGGCTATAGCCATCTCTACGGCGGCGTGCCGGGAGGACAGGCGGAATATGTACGCGTGCCGAAAGGCAACGTCGGACCGTTTAAGGTGCCGCAGCTGCTCTCCGATGATAAGGCCCTGTTTCTGTCTGATATTTTACCCACCGCCTGGCAGGCGGCAAAAAATGCGCAGATTGAAAAAGGCTCCAGCGTCGCCGTTTTCGGTGCCGGTCCGGTGGGGTTGTTGACGATTGCCTGCGCACGGCTGTTAGGGGCTGAGCAGATTTTTGTTATCGACCATCACCCCTATCGGCTGCGGTTTGCCGAGGCGCGCTACGGTGCTATCCCCATCAATTTTGATGATGATAACGACGCGGCGGAAAAGATAATCGAGCAAACCGCCGGGCAGCGGGGAGTCGATGCCGTCATTGATGCCGTCGGGTTCGAAGCCAAGGGCAGCACCACAGAGACGATCCTCAGCAACCTTAAAATTGAGGGCAGCAGCGGCAAAGCGCTGCGTCAGTGTATCGCTGCCGTCCGGCGCGGCGGGGTGGTCAGCGTACCCGGTGTGTATGCCGGGTTTATTCATGGCTTCCTGTTTGGGGATGCCTTCGATAAAGGGCTGACGTTTAAGATGGGCCAGACGCACGTCCACGCCTGGCTGGGCGAACTGTTACCGCTGATCGAAAAAGGGCTGCTGACGCCGGAAGAGATTGTGACGCATTATCTCCCCCTGGCGGATGCGGAACGTGCCTATAAGATTTTCGAAAAACGGGAGGAGGAGTGCCGGAAGGTGATTCTGGTGCCCGGCGCGGAAACGCCTGAGGCCGCTGAGCAAAAAGTGAAGGGCCTGGTAAATGCGTTCCCGGGCGGCGTGGTGTGAGATCACTCGCCGGTGGCGCTCAAGGTACTGTCCTGCGATGTAACGCAATCGGGTGAAGATGTTCGGAAAGAGGATGCAGGCGCATCCTCTGTGCAACGCGGGTCGCGTTTGTTCAGAATGACATTAACGCAGGTAATCGCCCGCGGCTTCTGGCTGGTAGAGCAGCTCCAGCACTTCCAGATGGGTGGAGGCACCGCCCGGCAAGTCCCAGTGGATGGTATCTCCCGTGCGCAGCCCCAGCAGTGCGGCCCCCACCGGCGCAAGAACCGAAAGTTGCGCACTGCTGTCGGTCATCTGAGCCGGGTAAACCAGCGTGCGTGTCAGCTCTTCACCGGTGGTCAGGTTGCGGAATTTCACCTGGCTGTTCATGGTGACCACGTTATGCGGCATCGTCTCAGGCGTGCACATCTGCGCCCGGTCGAGTTCCTCATTCAGGGCATCGGCCACCGGAAGTGAGGCGAATTCTGCTTTTTCCAGCAGCCTGTCGATACGTTCTGCGTCGAGCTCGTTGATGATGATTGTAGGTCTGGACATTTTTTACTCCATGTCGTTAATGCTGCGTCTAACGCAGAAACCATTCCAAAAGAAAACCCTCGCCGTCTGGCAGCGAGGGTTTAACTCTCCCGATGATACTGGCTGAACGCGTAAGTTTGAAGTGATGAAGGTCACATTCATGTGCCATATGAATTTTCACTGAAATTTATTCAATCTTCATTCCTGGCGGATTGCGTTACGCTGTATGTTCTGAACCCGGGCGTTGCGCGAAACATCATTCGCAGCAGCCCTTACCAACGAGAGAGCGCTATGTACTTCTACCAACCGTCTCAGGGGCATGGCCTGCCGCATGACCCGCTGAACGCCATTGTCGGCCCCCGTCCGATTGGCTGGATCTCCTCTTGCGACCAGGCCGGTCAGCTCAACCTTGCGCCGTATAGCTTCTTCAACTGCTTTAACTATCGCCCGCCGATCATTGGCTTTTCCAGCAACGGCTGGAAGGACAGCGTGCGTAATATTGTTGAAACAAAGGAGTTTGTCTGGAATCTGGCAACGCGCGATCTTGCGGAAGCGATGAATCAGACCTCTGCCACGCTGCCTCACGACCAGGACGAATTTACCTTTTCCGGATTAACGCCTGCGGCAAGCAAGCTGGTGAGCGCCCCTCGCGTGGCGGAAAGCCCGGTCAACTTTGAGTGCCGCCTGTCTCAGTGTATTCAGCTTACCGGCGCCGACGGTACGCCGGTGGATACCTGGCTGGTGCTGGGAGAAGTGGTCGGGATCCATATTGCCGAAACGCTGCTGGAAGAGGGGATATACCAGACGGCGAAAGCGCAGCCCATCCTGCGTGCGGGTGGGCCGACGGCTTACTATGGCATCAGTGACGAACACCGGTTTGACATGGTGCGACCGGTGGTGGGCGATCAGTAACCGGCCTTATCAATGACAAATTGTTTTCCGCAGTTGCCTGGATGCGGCTGCGGAGCAAAGGATGTCGCAGAAAGCGGGGCGTTAATGGTGTCTGCTTTGAGTGAAATTTGCATTTCGGTCAGATACGCCGGATTACCGTTGCAGGTCAGCTTGAAGGCTTTGATATTTTCCTTGCCCCAGCTTTTGGCAACGGCGTTGTCAAAATCACTCCGGCTGACGGTTTTACCGTAATTTTCCGCAAGGAAATGACCGACGGCGCTGTTTTTCATTTCCTGATTCATTCTCACCATGGTGCCGAAATAGGCATCGGGATCAAAACCAAAGCAGACGCCATGTTTGGCATATTCGTAACGTTCCAGACAGGAGTTTCCACCCGCGCCCGGCATGACCTCGTTCAGCTTAGCCGCGCCGGAAAGCGACAGCCCGGTTTCGGCTGCTGCGCATTTGCGGCTGGCCTTCACTTCCGGCATGTTCGGGATAGGGCGCGTGGCGCAGCCAAACCGCATCCATCGACGTTCATCCACGCCGCGTGCGGCAATGGATTTCGGCAGGCCGGGCCATAGCCCGTGAACGGTCAGAAAATCGGTTTTATTGTCGCGCTCTTTTTGCAGACGACATTCATCCGGTTCATTGCGGTTACGCTCGACCATGCTTTGACAAAATCCCGTTTGCCAGGATAAAGCTAGCACATAGCGATCGAAATCGCCGTACTGCGTGGCCTTGAGGGGTTCGGCCTGTGCTGAAAAGAGACTGAGTGCAAGCGCTACTGCGCCAGACGGGATAACGATATCCTTCCTGAACATGTGATTTCCTGATTGGTTGTGCGCAATTCATTTTTGTGGGTTATTAAAGCACAAAAAGCGCCTGCAGGCGCTTTTAGGTAATCAGGAATTTCACTTAGGCGGCGCCGGGAACCAGCACTTCGGTAGCAATAATGACGATGATTAGCCCAACCAGCACCGGCACTGACGTGCGTTTCACCACTTCAAACGGCGAGATTTTGGCCATCCCGGCAACCGCCACCACCACGCCTGAGACAGGCGAGATGGTACGACCCAGGTTTGAGGCCTGGAGCATGGGAATGGAAAGATAAGCCGGGTTGATACCGGACGAGTGAGCCAGCTTAGGGATCATCTCAACGAAGGCGTAAAATGGCGCATTCCCGGAACCGGTGGTCATTGCCGCCAGCATGGTCAGTACCACCAGGACCAGCATCAGGATAATACTGGCCGAGCCAAACGAGGTGGCGATGGAGATCAGGCTCTGGATAAAGCCGATCGTGCTCAGACCCTGGGCAAAGACACCTGCTGCAACCAACAGCATCACCACGCCAGCAAACGCATCTGCCATACCGCGATACGCGACCTCAAGGCCGGAGAAGACTCTTTGGGTGTTGAAACCGCGCACGAACTCCAGCACAGCGGCTAACAGCATACAGATAACCAGGATAGTAATAATGTGCAGCTGCGGGCCCCATTTCCCGTCAAAAATGAGCACGCCGATAATCGGCGTGAACGGCAAAATGGCATAGAACGCCGGCGCGGTGGTGGTGATTTCGCTTACATCCATCATTTCATGGCTGATGTTCTCTTTCTTATCGAGATAGCGCTGCCAGAAGAAATGCGCGATACCCATTCCCACAATGGCGACAATCGAGATCGGCAGCGTGGTTTTAAAGGCGAAGTCGATAAGCGACATTTCGGCTGCTTTCGCCGCCAGCACAACGTCACCTGACGTCGGGGAGAGAATAATGGCCGCCGGGGAGGCGCAAATTGCCGCCGCTGCCCCACGGCTGATGCCCACGTTCACCATCACCGGGAACAGCGTGGCCATTAACAGTACGCCAAGCCCGGTTGCCGATGAAACGGCCAGCGACATCAGGCAGGCGAGGAAATAGGCGGCAACCATCAACAGATACGGTGAGTTAATGTACTGCAGGGGTTTCGAGGCAAGCTTCACAACCATGTCGTTCGCGCCGATATGGGTCATATAGGCTGCAAAACCGCACAGCATCATGATCATCATACCCAGATCGCCACCGCGGCTCATGAGCAGGATTTTAATATATTCAACAATATCCGTAGCGGTGTAGCCCGTGCTGGCTGCGCTGGCAGGTAAAACCTGATGACCCATTACTGCGCTGATTATCAGCAGCGTTAAACCACCGACAAATAAAACGCCCGTGGCTGAGTATCCTTTAATGATGTAGCGAGCTACACCCACAATGACGACGACCCCAATTAGGAGTTCGATAAACGTAAGCATGATTTCCCCTGTGTCTTTCTGCCCTGAGATATAAAAATTAATATAAAAAAAGAAGGATGAAAATGTGCCGAATTAATGGCCCGCCCTTGCTGATTAAAATCAATAAACAGACGACTAACGAACAGCATAACAGCGTTTTTGCCATGGCTAAGGCATTTATGTCATAAGGATCTTGACCGGCAAAGACAGCGTAACATGTCTATGTAATGATAACAAAATGTTAAACTTTTGTGTGGTCTGGCCTGTTAGTACTGGAGACGGTTAACAGACATTAGGCGTACATGTTGTGGGTTTATTCGGGATAAGCAGAACGCCGCTTTAAGAATATTCCCGAAAAACGGCCTGATATTTAAGAGTAGGGGTGATGCCGTTAAGGCTTGGTTCAATTATTCTATGTTAAACTTTGCCTCGAATATCAAGAATGGTAATTGCATTGTGATTGTACGTAATACTTTTTTCTCTATTTTATTGTTTATTATTGGCCAGTTAACGTTTTGTTCTGTTGCACAGGCAGAGAACAACGCGACGGATAAAGGTTGGTTCTCTACTTTTACGGATAATGTTTCGCAGACCTGGTCAGCGCCTGAACATTATGATCTCTATGTCCCGGCAATAACGTGGCATGCGCGCTTTGCTTACGACAAAGAGAAAACGGATAAATACAACGAGCGTCCCTGGGGAGCGGGTTTTGGTCAGTCGCGCTGGGATGAAAAAGGAAACTGGCATGGCATCTATCTGATGGCCTTCAAAGACTCCTTTAACAAGTGGGAACCGATTGGCGGGTACGGCTGGGAAAAGACCTGGCGCCCGCTGGCGGATGAGAACTTCCACGTTGGTCTGGGCTATACCGCCGGGGTGACCGCGCGCGACAACTGGAAGTACATTCCGATCCCCGTATTGCTGCCTCTGGCCTCTGTTGGATACGGCCCTGCAACGTTCCAGATGACCTACATTCCGGGAACGTATAACAACGGTAACGTTTACTTCGCCTGGATGCGTTTTCAGTTTTAACTGACAAAACATTACCTGGTGGTGAAAAAACGTGCAGCCGTTGATTCGTAAGCGATAAAAATCTGTCAGTGAAAATTAACGCGACTTTAGTCACTTTTTGTCAAAGATCCGCTGGACAAAAGGTCCCACAATTGTTGTACTGGTAACCGACACAGCATTTGTGTCGTTTTTTAATGTAAAGGTAATTTTGATGTCTAAGATTAAAGGTAACGTTAAGTGGTTTAATGAGTCCAAAGGATTCGGTTTCATTACTCCTGAAGATGGCAGCAAAGACGTGTTCGTACACTTCTCTGCAATCCAGTCTAATGGTTTCAAAACTCTGGCTGAAGGTCAGCGTGTAGAGTTCGAAATCACTAACGGTGCCAAAGGCCCTTCTGCTGCTAACGTAATCGCTCTGTAATTCAGACGCGTCAGCAAGAATTTCAAAACCCGCTCATTGAGCGGGTTTTTTTCGTTATGAATCAGCCAAGCAGGTAAATTTTCAGGAAGCTGGCCACGATCAGTACGCTCAACAACACCATGCCTGCGCTCATCAGACTCTGTTTCATTTGTCACCCTCGTTCAGTATTGCCTTCAGAGTGACAGAGAAAAATTAAGCCAACATTAACGCTCCGGCAGTTAATGCGTGCTTACAGAGGAAAAAAGCCAAAATGCGATCCCCGTCATCGCGAAAGATCCGATCATGTTGATCGCGATATTCACCAGCGCCCAGCCGATACGTCCTTCCTGAAAGAGAAAAACCGTTTCCGCGGAAAAGGTTGAAAAGGTGGTCAAACCGCCGCAGAAGCCGGTGGTAATCAAGACTTTCCACATGGGATCGATGTGCGTCATCCGGTTAAACCAGGCCAGCCCCATACCAATAATAAAAGCACCAATCAGGTTGGCGGCCAGCGTTCCTAATGGAATCGCCTGGTGCAGGGGATTAAACCGCATACTCAGTAACCACCTCGCAACGCTCCCCGTGCCTCCACCAATAAAAACAGCTAAAAGGAGTTGTAACACGCTAAATACCTGCTATTTGATGTGTAAGAGTAGCGAGTTTAACGCTGTTTATAATGAGGGGACAAATATGTATGTTGCGGTAGGGCAGTTTGCGGTCACGCCTGACTGGCGGGTTAACGCAGTGCAGTGCGTTAACCTGATGATACAGGCCCGACAGAAAGGCGCGTCGCTGCTGGTGCTTCCTGAGGCGTTGCTGGCAAGGGATGATAACGACCCGGATTTGTCCGTGAAGTCTGCACAGGCCCTTGACGGCGAATTTTTACAACAGCTGCTCGCCCAGAGCGTAGGCAGTACGATGACCACCGTCTTAACCGTGCACGTTCCCTCAACGCCGGGTCGCGCAATGAATACGCTGGTGGCTATCCGTGACGGTGCCATTGTTGCGCGCTACGCCAAGCTTCATCTCTATGATGCGTTCAGCATCCAGGAGTCGCGACGCGTTGATCCGGGAGATGTCGTCCCACCGCTCATTGATATCGACGGGTTTAAGGTGGGGTTGATGACCTGCTATGACCTGCGTTTCCCGGAGCTGGCGGTGCATCTGGCGCTGCAGGGGGCGGAGGTGCTGGTATTGCCTGCCGCATGGGTTAAGGGGCCGCTAAAAGAGCAACACTGGGCTACGCTGCTTGCTGCACGCGCGCTGGACACGACCTGTTATGTTGTTGCCGCCGGGGAGTGCGGCAATAAAAACATCGGGCAGAGCAGGGTGGTTGATCCCCTGGGAGTGACGATTGCCGCCGCAGCGGAAGCGCCGGTTCTGCTGATGGCGGAGATAATTTTAGAAAGAGTTGCGCTTGCGCGTCAGCAATTACCTGTTCTTCGCAACCGTCGCTTTGCGCCACCGCAATTATTGTGATGTTTTTTTCAACAATGCTTGATTCACCTTGTTACAGATTGCTATTGTGTGCACGCGCCAAATGACCGTTAATACGATCGGGTTTTGGCGCTGAATGCAGCCTGTTTTAAGTAAAGAAGGTATCTATGGGTGAGATTAGTATTACCAAACTGCTGGTGGTTGCCGCACTGGTCGTCCTGCTGTTTGGTACCAAGAAGTTACGCACGCTGGGTGGTGACCTGGGGGCTGCCATCAAAGGCTTCAAGAAAGCGATGAACGACGATGACGCAGCCGCGAAGAAAAGCGCTGACGACATCCCGGCAGAGAAGCTTTCCCACAAAGAGTAACGGCAATGCCTGAGGGCTTGCGAAAAAAAACCGGCTCATGAGGCCGGTTTTTTTGCATTACTGTAAATGAATATTACGGTGTTATTTGACTTCTTCGCCTTTCGCCTGCATATCCGCATGGTAAGAAGAACGAACAAACGGACCACAAGCCGCGTGGGTAAAGCCCATCGCCAGCGCTTCGGCTTTCATCTCGTCAAATTCATCCGGGCTCACGTAGCGCTGTACCGGCAGGTGGTGACGGCTTGGCTGCAGATACTGGCCGAGCGTCAACATGGTCACACCGTGGCGGCGCAGATCGCGCATGACGTCGATGATTTCGTCATTGGTTTCACCCAGACCAACCATCAGACCTGACTTGGTCGGAATATGCGGATGTGCTTCTTTAAAGCGCTCCAGCAGCTTCAGAGACCAGTTATAGTCGGCTCCCGGACGCACCTGACGGTAAAGACGCGGAACGTTCTCCAGGTTGTGGTTAAACACATCTGGCGGCGTCGCGGTCAGGATATCCAGCGCGCGGTCCATACGGCCGCGGAAGTCAGGAACCAGCGTTTCGATTTTGATGTTCGGGCTTTTTTCGCGAATGGCAGTAATGCAGTCAGCGAAGTGCTGAGCCCCGCCATCACGCAGATCGTCGCGGTCAACGGAGGTGATAACCACATAACGCAGCGCCATGTCGGCGATGGTTTGCGCCAGTTTTTGCGGCTCGTTGGCATCGGGGGCCACCGGGCGGCCATGCGCCACGTCGCAGAATGGGCAGCGGCGGGTACAGATGGCACCCAGAATCATAAACGTCGCGGTGCCGTGATTGAAACATTCAGCAAGGTTCGGGCAAGAGGCTTCTTCACAAACCGAGTGAAGGCCATTCTTACGCATCGCCGCTTTGATCCCCTGGATACGCGAAGAGTCTGCCGGAAGTTTGATTTTCATCCATTCCGGTTTTCTTAACAGCGCCTCGCGCTCTGTAGCCACGTTTTTAACCGGGATAAGGGCCATTTTATCGGCATCGCGGTATTTAACACCGCGTTCCATCACAATGGGTTTACTCATAGCGTGCGTGTTCCAGTTGCGAATATCGAAGGAAAGCGTTTCAATTCAAGGGAATGTTGTATTTATCAACTATTTTTGAACGAACGACAGGCAGTATATCATTTATAGGGGCGTTAAAGCAGCCTGCCAGGTCGCCAATTTGTAAAATAGTTGTTGTTTTGTGCCTTTTGCCCTGCGAGCGGCAGGGACGTGTACGGGTACGCTCTGTCAGAAGGCCTGACGGATAATGCGGATGACGTTTTCCAGTACCGGATCGCGCAAGCTGAGCTTGTTGTAATGCAGTGAAATCTCGATAGATTCTGCATTGAGCTGGCTTAGCGGAATACTCTCCAGCGGCCAGCATTTCCGCAGCAGGTTATACAGGCGTGAAGGCATGATGCACAGCATATCGCTGCTGCCAATCAGGGATGCGGTGGTGAACATATTGTAACTGCTGAAACTGATCTGACGTTCCGGGAAAATTTCGTCAATACGCTGACGCAGAGCGTGATTAGATTGCCCTTCGGTCATGAAAGACGAGTGGTCGTAATTGCGCAGGTTTTCAATGGATAACGGCTCGCTGAGGACGGGGTGCTGCTTGCGGCAAACCAGCACCAGGTTATCGGCGTAAAGCACATTTTGCCCCAGCGCTCGGGCGCTAAAGCTGCCGCTTTCGATGACCAGGTCCGTCTGGAACTGAGCAAGCTGAACGTCAGGTTCGTTAAGAGGCACATTGCGAAGCAGAAGCTGAGGCGCATGCTCTTTCACGGCCTGGAAGATCGCGGGCATCACCAGCACGCCGACAGAAGGGGAGCAGCCGATGGTGATGGTTCTCTGTTTGTCATAGCTTCCGGTTAAATCCAGC
Source organism: Enterobacter cloacae complex sp. P47BA (assembly GCF_014930485.1). Classification (NCBI taxonomy): domain Bacteria; kingdom Pseudomonadati; phylum Pseudomonadota; class Gammaproteobacteria; order Enterobacterales; family Enterobacteriaceae; genus Enterobacter; species Enterobacter cloacae complex sp. P47BA. The sequence continues at coordinate 205,062 of NZ_JADBRF010000004.1, forward strand.
GCACCCAGAATCGACTCCAGCCCCTGGCTGATGTATTCGTGGAGATGTGTCGCATAGGCCGTTGGCGTGACGCCCTGGCCCTTACGGATAAATAAGGGGTCGGGAAATATAGCCCGTAGCTTTTGAATTGACTGACTTATTGCCGATGGCGTGAGATTAAGAATTTTCGCAGCATTAACGATACCCTTATGGACATATACTGCCTCAAAAATAGTCAGTAAATTGAGATCAATATTACGTAAAGTCCGAAAAATTTGCGGCTTATCTTCGCCACCAGGGTCATTCAGGCGTTTGGCTGGTAAATTATTATACTCCACGCTTTCACTCCGTATACATTCACAACATGAATGATAGTTCAATTTATTTATTATGCTTGTAGAGATTCGTAAAGTGTTGCTTTTGTTCCACTTGTTTATCAAAAACAAACAGTTGTGTGATTATCACTCAAGTTACTTAGCCTGTGTATGCCGTGCTGTCCGGAGGCTAAATAATATGTAAGGGCAATATTCGGGCGCTTCGAAAATATAGAATCTGCGGATTATTGTAAAGCGTAAAAGCGGTAAATAAACAGTGGCCCGTCAAATTATCGAGCCATTCTGGATGATATATTAAGCAGGGATATATTCGTGCGGGGGATTGTTAAGTAGTGCTAACACATTCTTCAGAAGCACGGGACGTATATTTTCTGGCGTAGCGGTATCGACCCACTGGCGCATTTGCGTCATTTCCATGCCGGCGTAGCCGCAGGGGTTTATGCGCTGGAAAGGCGTAAGATCCATATTAATATTCAATGCCAGACCGTGGAAGGAACAACCTTTACGAATACGTAGCCCCAGAGAGCAGATCTTCATTTCGCCAACGTAGACGCCCGGCGCATCGGCACGCGGATGCGCGTCAATCCCATACTCCGCCAGCGTGTTGACGACGGTCTGTTCCAGTAACGTCACCAGTTCACGTACGCCAAGCTTTCTGCGCTTCAGATTAAGCAGGACGTACATGACCTGCTGACCCGGACCGTGGTAAGTCACCTGTCCGCCACGATCGCTCTGGATCACCGGGATATCGCCCGTCATTAATAAGTGTTCCGCTTTTCCCGCCTGGCCCTGCGTAAATACCGGCAGATGTTCGACCAGCCAAATCTCATCAGGGGTTGTGTCATCGCGTGAATCGGTGAACTCGTGCATAGCCTGAGAGACAGGCTCATAAGGTTGCAGCCCGAGATGACGGACCAGAATTTTATCCTGATACAAAACGCGTCTCCGAAGACGAGAAACAAAAGATGAGGGGGAGTATATCACAGCGGGGAAGAGGGGTTACCCGGTAAACCGGGTAACCGCAAAGGGACTACAGCACCATACGAACGATTTCGATATTGCCGAGCTCTTCGTACAGCGTCTCAACCTGCTCGATATGTGTGGCAGTGATGGTAATAGAAACCGAGTGGTAGTTGCCCTTGCTGCTTGGTTTTACTGACGGAGAGTAGTCACCCGGCGCATGGCGCTGTACCACTTCAACCACCTGATCAACCAGCTCAGGTTTCGCCAGACCCATTACTTTGTAGGTAAACGGGGTAGGGAATTCAAGCAGTTCGTTAAGTTTGGTTTTCATGTCAGCTCCGGCGTAACGTCAAAAAGAATAACTCCCACGTCAGGTGGGAGTTATCAGGATACTTAGTATATGGGGATCAAAATCACACTTTCAAGTGTTCGATTTTTAGCCAAACCAGTGATGGAACATCAGTTTAATGTAATCAATGATTTTGCCGAAGAAATTGCCTTCAGGAATTTCTTCCAATACCACGAGTGGACGCTGGTCGATCGTTTTACCGTCCAGCTGGAAGTTGATGGTACCCACCACCTGGTTTTTATGCAGCGGGGCATGCAGTTCGGTGGTGTTGAGCACATAGCTTGCTTTCAGATCCTTCATACGACCGCGTGGAATGGTCAGGTAGAGGTCTTTATCCACGCCCAGAGAAGCACGATCGTTATCGCCGAACCAGACGGGTTCAGAAGCAAATTCTTTACCTGCTTTCAGCGGGTTCACGGTTTCGAAGAAACGGAAGCCCCAGGTCAGCAGCTTCTTACTCTCGGTTTCGCGACCTTTAAAGGTGCGACCGCCCATCACGGCAGAGATCAGGCGCATCTGGCCTTCAGTGGCAGAGGCCACCAGGTTGTAACCGGCTTTGTCGGTGTGGCCGGTTTTGATGCCGTCAACGTTCAGGCTGTTATCCCACAGCAGGCCGTTACGGTTGGTCTGACGAATGCCGTTGAAGGTGAACTCTTTCTCTTTGTAGATAGAGTACTCGTTAGGTACGTCGCGGATCAGCGCCTGACCAATCAGCGCCATATCTCGTGCGGAGCTGTACTGACCGTCTGCATCGAGACCGTGTACGGTCTGGAAATGGCTGTTCTTCAGACCCAGGGCATTTACGTAGCTGTTCATCAGGCCCACGAACGCATCCTGACTACCGGCGGCGAAATCGGCCATGGCCACGCAGGCATCGTTACCGGACTGCAGGTTAATGCCACGAATTAACTGAGAAACCGGAACCTGCATTCCCGGTTTCAGGAACATCAGCGAGGAACCTTTGAAAACAGGGTTCCCGGTAGCCCACGCATCGTTGCCGATGGTGACCAGATCCGTCTCTTTGAACTTACCGGCTTTCATTGCCTGGCCGATGACGTAGCTGGTCATCATTTTGGTCAGGCTGGCCGGGTCACGGCGGGCATCGGCATTCTGTTCTGCCAGCACTTTGCCAGAGTTGTAATCGATCAGGATGTAGGATTCCGCGTCGATTTGCGGAACGCCAGGGATCATGGTCTTGATATTCAGGTCATCAGCATGAGCTGCAGAGAGTGCAGCCGCGCAAAGGGCCGTGGTCAGCGCCATGCGCTGCACAAAACGAGCAGAAAAAGTGGTCTTCATGGTCAGAACTACGACATCCGTGATGGAATTAAAAAAAGTGCCTTACTATAGCAAATGCTATTCAGGCAGGCATCCGACTTTAAGCATGAGTTTGTGAATGTGTTTTACACAAACTGACATTTCGGATACCGCCGATTAATTACTTCGTAACAGCGATAAAGGACTGCAGCTGTGCCTCGCTCTGCAAACGCTGCTGCAGAGATGCCGCCTGCGACTTGCTGGCAAACGGACCCATCTGAATACGCCAGACCGCGCCGTTTTGCTCAACGCGTCCTGGCACGCCAAACTGCTGGCTTAGACGCTGCTGATACTGTTGGGCACGGGCCCGATCGCTCACTGCGCCCACCTGGACGACAAAGCCGCCGCTGGCTGCTGCGGGAGCGGCAACGGCTGCGCTCTGGGTCGTGACCGGAGCCGTTACCGGGGCAGGCTGCTGCACGACGGGGGCGGCAACAGGGGCTGGCGTCGGCTCACTGCTCTCCAGCACGCCCGAGGCTAAGTTCGTTGGTGCGCCAAGGAAGCCGCTGCTTTTTACCGGTGCGCCAGTGGCATCATCGCTTTGCAGGGTGTCATTGCTGATTGGGCGTATTTCTCCCGCCGGCTGAGAAGGCTCTGCCGGCGAGGAGACGCTTCCCATGCCGCCGTCCAGATTTGGGCGGTCGGGGAGGGCATAGGTCTGTTTCGCCACCGTGGTACACGCGGTTCCTGGCCCGGAGAGCGAACCATCCTGCGCCACGATAATTGGGTCAATGCGAACTTTGGTGTTGTTCGAGGTATTCAGGCGATCGGCAGACGCGCGGGACAGGGAAATCACCCGGTCATTACCGTACGGGCCGCGGTCGTTAATACGCACGACGATCATACGGCCGTTCGCCAGATTGGTGATACGGGCGTAGCTAGGGATAGGTAGCGTCGGGTGCGCCGCAGTCAGCTGCATTGGGTCAAATGTTTCACCCGATGCCGTCAGGTTACTGCCCGGCTCAGCATCATAAATGGCGGCAAAGCCAGCCTGGCTAAAGCGGGACGGATCCTGCACAATTTTGTAGCTTTTGCCGTCGCGCTCGTAATCCTGATTCGCGCTGGCATTCAGCGGTTCATAAACGGGATCGGCACCGCTAATTTCAACGATTGGGCCATTACACACCGCAGGCTGCGGCGGCGCGACGGTTGCCTGTTGCTGACCATCATCACTTGTACAGGCCGCAAGTAAACTTGCCGCAATGCAGATACCCAGCCACTGCTTACGCATTCCGATCCCCTTATTTTTATACGCTTTTTGACAACATTTTTCTGTGGGTGTGGATCGACATCACGATACCAAACCCGGCCATCAACACGATCAGTGCCGAGCCTCCGTAACTCACCAGCGGCAGCGGTACGCCTACCACCGGCAGAATACCACTCACCATACCAATATTTACGAAGACATAAACGAATAAAATCAACATCAGTCCGCCTGCCATGACGCGGCCGAAGGTGGTCTGCGCGCGGGCCGCAATCCACAAACCTCGCATGATGAGCAGCACGTAGAGCGCCAGCAGGATCAGGATGCCAACCAGTCCCAGCTCTTCCGCCAGTACCGCAAAGATAAAGTCGGTGTGGCGCTCCGGTAAAAACTCCAGCTGCGACTGGGTACCGTGCAGCCAGCCTTTACCGCGCAGGCCGCCGGAGCCAATCGCAATCTTGGACTGAATAATATGATAGCCCGCACCGAGCGGATCGGTTTCCGGATCGAGAAGCATCATGACGCGCTGGCGCTGGTAGTCATGCATCAGGAAGAACCACAGGATAGGGATAAACGCTGCAACCAGCACCACCGCGATACCAATCAGACGCCAGCTTAAGCCCGACAGGAACAGGACAAACAGGCCGGAGAGGGCGATAAGGATCGAGGTGCCGAGGTCAGGCTGCGCCGCAACCAGCAGTGTCGGCAGGAATATCAGCACCAGGGCGATAGCGGTATTTTTCAGCGACGGCGGACAGACGTCGCGGTTGATAAAGCGCGCCACCATCAGCGGGACTGCGATTTTGGCAATCTCCGAGGGCTGGAAACGAACAACGCCCAGATCCAGCCAGCGCTGTGCCCCTTTTGAGATGGCACCGAACGCATCTACCGCCACCAGCAAAATAATACAGAAGATGTAGAGATAGGGCGCCCAGCCTTCATAGACGCGCGGCGGGATCTGCGCCATTACCACCATAATGACCAGACCCATCGCGATCTGGCCGATCTTGCGTTCCATCATGCCGATGTCCTGGCCGCTGGCGCTCCAGATAACCAGGGCGCTGTAAACCAGCAGGGCCAGCAGGATCAGCAGCATAGCTGGGTCGATATGAATTTTATCCCACAGCGATTTTTTATTTGGATTATCCGTCATGATTATTGGTCCTCCGCCGCAGCGGCGGCCGGATTTTCAGCCGGCAGTTCGGTGTTGTTATCACCCAGCATAATGTGGTCCAGGATTTGGCGCATGATGGTCCCTACCGCCGGTCCAGCGCCGCCGTTCTCCAGAATCATTGCCACCGCCACCTGCGGGTTATCATAAGGGGCAAACGCCGTCATCAGCTTATGGTCACGCAGACGTTCGGCAATGCGGTGTGCGTTATAGGTTTCATTGGCTTTCAGGCCAAAGACCTGCGCCGTACCGGATTTCGCGGCCACTTTATATGGCGTACCGGCAAAATACTTGTGCGCGGTTCCGTTTGGACGGTTTGCCACACCGTACATACCGTCTTTCGCTATTTCCCAGAAGCCGGAATGGATGTCGCCTACCGGCGCTTCATGGGGCTGCACCCACGGCACTTTTTTGCCATCTTCAACGGTGCTTTGCAGCAGATGCGGAACTTTCACCACGCCGTCGTTAATGAGGATCATCATCGCTTTGTTCATCTGAAGCGGGGTGGCCGTCCAGTAACCCTGGCCGATACCCACCGGTATGGTATCACCCTGATACCACGGCTTCTTAAAGCGCTTCAGCTTCCACTCACGGGTTGGCATGTTGCCGGAGCGCTCTTCAGCCAGATCCACGCCGGTGTAATGTCCGTAGCCGAATTTGCTCATCCACTCTGACAGGCGGTCAATGCCCATGTCATACGCCACCTGATAGAAGAAGGTATCCGCAGATTCTTCCAGAGATTTCGTAACGTTCAGATGGCCGTGGCCCCATTTCTTCCAGTCGCGATAGCGTTTTTCAGAGCCCGGTAGCTGCCACCAGCCCGGGTCAAACAGGCTGGTATTGCGGTTGATGACGCCCGCGCTCAGCGCCGAGACCGCCACGTACGGTTTAACCGTTGATGCCGGCGGGTAAACGCCTTGCGTGGCGCGGTTCACCAGCGGGGTGTTAGGGTCATTCAGCAGGCCGGAGTAGTCTTTGCTGGAGATGCCGTCAACAAAGAGGTTCGGGTCATAGCTTGGCATAGAAACCATGGCCAGAATGCCGCCGGTGCGCGGGTCGGTGACCACCACGGCGGCGCGGCTGCCCGCCAGCAGGGTTTCAATATACTGTTGCAGTTTGAGATCGAGCGTCAGATAGACGTCGTGCCCCGCCTGAGGCGGCACTTCTTTAAGCTGGCGGATGACGCGGCCACGGTTGTTAACTTCAACTTCTTCATAGCCGGTCTGCCCGTGCAGGACATCTTCGTAGTAGCGTTCAATCCCCAGCTTGCCGATATCGTGCGTCGCGGCGTAGTTCGCCAGCTTGCCGTCTTTATCGAGGCGCTCGACGTCTTTATCGTTAATCTTGGAAACGTAGCCAATCACATGCGTCAGCGCGGATCCGTAAGGATAGTAGCGACGCTTGTAACCCTTCACTTCCACACCGGGGAAGCGGTACTGGTTCACCGCAAAACGGGCGACCTGGACTTCCGTCAGATTGGTTTTAACCGGAATGGAGGTGAAACGGTGAGAGCGGGCGCGCTCTTTTTTGAAGGCCGCGATATCATCATCGTTAAGATCGACAACGCTCCTTAGCGCTTCCAGCGTATTCTGCACGTTATCGACCTTCTCCGGCATCATCTCGACTTGATAGATGGTGCGGTTTAACGCCAGAGGGGTGCCGTTACGGTCGTAGATAATGCCGCGGCTGGGTGCGATAGGCACCAGCTTAATGCGGTTTTCGTTAGAACGCGTCTGGTAATCGGTAAAGCGGACAATTTGCAGATTATAAAGGTTGGCGATCAGCACGCCGGTAAGCAGCAAAATCCCCGTAAAGGCGACCAGCGCCCGGCGCACAAACAGCGCGGACTCAGCCGTATAGTCGCGAAAAGAATTCTGTAGTTTCATCCGCTGCTTAATCTACCCTGGTCAGTCATTACTCGCGGTGATAGGGGTGGTTGGTAGTAATGCTCCACGCGCGATACAAGCTTTCCGCCACCAGGACCCGCACGAGCGGGTGGGGCAGCGTCAGCGCAGAGAGAGACCAACTTTGTTCTGCTGCCGCTTTGCAGGCGGGGGATAACCCTTCAGGTCCGCCAATCAACAGACTGACGTCGCGGCCATCCTGCTTCCAGCGCTCCAGTTCATGCGCCAGCTGCGGCGTATCCCAGGGTTTACCTGGAATATCAAGGGTGACGATGCGGTTCTTGCCTGCGGCAGCAAGCATCAGTTCACCCTCTTTGTCGAGAATACGTTTGATATCCGCGTTCTTACCGCGCTTCCCGGCGGGGATCTCCACCAGTTCGAACGGCATGTCTTTGGGAAAACGACGCAGATATTCAGTAAAACCGGTTTGTACCCAGTCCGGCATTTTGGTGCCGACGGCGACCAGCTGCAACTTCACGCATTAACCCCAGAGTTTTTCCAGCTCATACAGGCGACGGCTCTCTTCCTGCATGACGTGGACAATCACATCGCCGAGGTCAACAACCACCCAGTCAGCGGTCGCTTCACCTTCAACGCCAAGCGGTAAGAGTCCTGCTGCGCGCGATTCCTGAACCACATGGTCGGCAATCGAAACAACATGACGCGTAGAGGTACCGGTGCAGATAATCATGCAGTCGGTAATACTGGATTTACCCTTAACGTCGATAGCGATGATGTCCTGACCTTTCAGGTCATCAATTTTGTCGATAACAAAATCCTGGAGCGCTTTACCCTGCAAGTTTTCCCCCTGGGTGAATGAGATTGTACAACTATGAATTCGTGGCCAGACAGTATACCTGAACTGACGCCCCTGTCGGGACAAATGTCACCGTCCGGGCTTTTGAAGGCGGGTATCATCCCACCCTCCGCCTGAGATTGCATCGCCATTTTTGTAAAACAATTTCTGTAAAGCAACGATCGGCGGGAAAGTCTGGCAGCGGAGGATAACAGTATGGCTTAACCTGTCAAGGCAGGATAATCAATATGCTGCTTTTTATGCCCTCCGGCTATTTATCTGCGGTTTTCTGATACAACCCGTGCGTATGAATATACGCCAGCACCGGGGCAGGCAGCAGATCGTCACAGGCTAAACCCTGCTGTAAACGTTCGCGAATAACGGTCGCAGAGATGTCGAACCACGGCGTCTCCGCAAGATAAATCTTCCCGGCGGGCTGGTTGTGAAGATCTTCAACGTTATCGGTGAGATGGTCTTCAAGCCACTGCTGATATTGCGCTTCGCGCATGGTCAGCGGGTAGCCCGGACGGCGGCAGACGAGCAGGTGGCTGTTCCCCAGAATGGTTTCATACTTGTGCCACGTGGGGAAGTTGAGCAGGGAGTCCTGACCGATGATAAAGGCGAGCGGCTGGTCAGGCCCTTGCTCGGCCCGCCACTCCTGCAGCGTTTGCGACGTCCATGAGGGGGTGTCGCGACGCAATTCCCGTACATCCAGCCTGAAGAGCGGCTTATCCGCGATAGCCAGAGCGAGCATCTCTTTGCGCTGCTCGCTGGTTGCTTCAGGCTGGGGGCGGTGCGGCGGAACATTATTGGGCATGATGGTAACGCGCTGCAGGCCGATCAGATTTGCCAGAATTTCTACCGGCTTCAGATGCCCGTAGTGTACCGGGTCAAAGGTGCCGCCATACAGGGCCTGTAAAGAGTGCATACTATCCATCAATAAATACGTCAGCCAGTGCCTTGTGGCAGAGCAGCAGGGAAAGGCTTTCCAGCTCCGCCCACACCGACTGGCCGTAATCTTGTTTTAGGGTAAGCTCGGCGCGCATCAGAAGCTGCACCGCCTGGCGCAGCTGTTCATGGCTCAGGCGGTTGATGGCCTCGGTGGTCATTGCCCGCCGGTTTTGCCACACCCGGTGTTTATCAAACAGGGAGCGTAACGGCGTATGGGCCGACTGGCGCTTGAGCGTTATCAGCAGCAACAGTTCGCGCTGCAGCGTGCGCAGCAGGATGACGGGTTCACTGCCCTCCAGGCGCAGCTGCTGGAGAATATGCAGGGCGCGTTTGCTTTTCGCCGACAACAGAGCATCCACCCAGTGGAAAGGCGTGAAGTGTGCGGCATCGTTAACGGCCTGCTCAACGCGCGGTAAGGTCAGCTTGCCGTCCGGCCAGAGCAGGGAGAGCCTGTCCAGCGCCTGTGCCAGGGCCAGCAGGTTGCCTTCATAGCAGTAGCAGAGCAGTTGGTTCGCCGCATCGTCCAGTTGAAGGTTGTGCTGCTTCGCTCTCGCGGCGACCCATTTAGGCAGGTGCGCCTGCTCAGGCGTCTGGCAGGTGACCAGCACCGCGTGGGTCGCGAGCTGGGTGAACCATGCCGCGTTTTCCTGCGCTTTGGTGAGCTTGCTGCCGCGCACAATTAACAGCAGATCGCTGTGTAACAGGCTGACCAGCGTGGCGAGTTGCTCATTGATGGCAGCGTTAGGGCCGTTCTCCGGCAGCAGGATCTGGATTGTCTGGCGCGACGCAAAAAGGCTCATCGCCTGACAGAGTGAGAAGAGGGCGTTCCAGTCGGTGGCGTTATCCACCTGAACGGTATGGTGTTCATCAAAGCCCTGAGCCGCGGCCGCATGCCGCACGGCATCCAGGCTTTCCTGAAGTAGTAACGGGTCGTTTCCGAGCAGCAGATACGCCGCGCGCAGCCCTTCATTGAGCTGCGCGCGGAGTTGTTCAGGATACAGCCTGATCATCATTTACCCAGAGAGGTAGAAACAGGAGGCGTACTGGCATCCGGTTTTTCAATAATGTCAGAGCCTTCTCGGTTAGACGCTGCAATACCCGGCAGTTTGCGGATCAGCTGTTCCGCCGCCTTGTCGTACATTTCGTTGATGATAATCTGCTCTTCGGCATCTTTCGCCAGCGCGGTTTGTGGGTTATCAAAGAACGAACGATACACTTTTGCGCTGATCGGATAGATGTCTTTACCCGGGATTAGTACAGCCGCGTTGACCGTCAACACCATCTGATACTCAGCGGTACGACCATCCTGGAAGATAGAGGCGGTGTCTTTAGACAGTCCCCCTCCGACAACACGCAGGGACGGTACATCCTGACGAAGCGTACCTTTCTCGATAAGCTCAACGTCATTCAGGCGCAGCTGATTACGGATAGCCCGGCTGAGCGGGCCATTCGGATCTGATGAGTCGAAAATCATTGTTTTCATTTCAGGTGGCACCGCCGTGGTATTGCGCAGGTGCCAGCCACAGCCAGCGGTGACAAGCACCGCCAGAGATAAGAGTATTGTTGCCAGTTGTCGCACGTTTCCTCCCGCGCTTAGCCAACGACCAGATTGAGCAGTTTACCCGGTACGTAGATCGCTTTACGTAAGGTAACGCCCTCAAGATATTTCGCAACCAGAGGTTCCTGGCCCGCGCGCTCGCGAACCTGATCTTCAGTTGCATCGACCGCCACGGTAATTTTACCACGGACTTTACCGTTGACCTGGACCACCACCAGCGTGGTGTTTTCCACCATCGCTGCTTCGTCAGCCACCGGCCACGGCGCGTTGTCGATATCGCCTTCGCCTTTCAGCTCCTGCCACAGGGTGAAGCTGACGTGTGGCGTGAACGGGTTAAGCATGCGAACCACGGCCAGCAGCGCTTCACGCATGATGGCACGATCCTGCTCGCCGTCCTGCGGGGCTTTCGCCAGCTTGTTCATCAGTTCCATAATAGCCGCAATTGCGGTATTGAAGGTCTGACGACGACCAATATCATCGGTCACTTTCGCGATCGTTTTATGAACATCACGACGCAGCGCCTGCTGATCTTCGCTCAGCGCAGCGGCGTTCAGTGCCGGAGCATCACCCTGTGCGGTATGTTCGTACACCAGCTTCCAGACGCGTTTCAGGAAGCGGTTCGCGCCTTCTACACCGGATTCCTGCCACTCAAGGGTCATATCAGCCGGAGAAGCAAACATCATGAACAGACGTACGGTGTCCGCGCCGTAACGCTCAACCATCACCTGCGGGTCGATGCCGTTGTTTTTAGACTTGGACATCTTGCTCATGCCGGTATAAACCAGTTCATGGCCTTCAGCGTCTGTCGCCTTCACGATACGGCCTTTCTCGTCGCGCTCAACGATCGCATCAACCGGAGAAACCCAGTTACGCTCTCCGTTCGCGCCAACGTAGTAGAAAGCGTCTGCCAGCACCATACCCTGGCACAGCAGCTGTTTAGCAGGCTCGTCAGAGTTCACCATGCCGGCATCGCGCATCAGCTTATGGAAAAAGCGGAAGTAGAGCAGGTGCATGATGGCGTGTTCGATACCACCAATATAGATATCTACCGGCAGCCAGTAGTTGGCGGCGTCAGAATCCAGCATGCCTTCTTTGTACTGCGGGCAGGTGTAGCGCGCGTAGTACCAGGAGGACTCCATAAAGGTATCGAAGGTGTCGGTTTCACGCAGCGCAGGCTGGCCGTTGACGATGGTTTTGGCCCACTCAGGATCGGCTTTGATCGGGCTGGTGATGCCGTCCATGACCACGTCTTCCGGCAGGATCACGGGCAGCTGATCTTCAGGCGTTGGCATGACGGTGCCGTCTTCCAGGGTCACCATTGGAATTGGCGCACCCCAGTAACGCTGACGGGACACGCCCCAGTCGCGCAGACGGAAGTTCACTTTACGCTCGCCCACGCCCAGTGAGGCCAGCTTATCGGCGATGGCGTTGAAGCCCTCTTCGAAGCTGAGGCCGCTGAACTCACCGGAGTTGAACAGGGTGCCTTTTTCGGTCAACGCCTGCTCGGACAGGTCAGGTTCAGAACCATCGGCGGCCAGAATAACGGCTTTAATCGGCAGGTTGTATTTGGTGGCAAACTCGTAGTCGCGCTGATCGTGACCCGGAACGGCCATGACTGCACCTGTACCGTACTCCATCAGAACGAAGTTTGCAGCCCAGACCGGGATCGCTTCGCCCGTCAGCGGGTGCTTAGCATAGAAGCCCGTCGCAACGCCTTTTTTCTCCATCGTCGCCATGTCGGCTTCGGCCACTTTCGTGTTGCGGCATTCGTCGATGAAGGTCGCCAGTTCCGGGTTGTTCTCTGCTGCTTTCTGCGCCAGCGGGTGACCTGCGGCCACGGCCAGATAGGTCGCACCCATGAAGGTATCCGGACGGGTGGTGTAGACGGTCAGGGTCTGGTCGTAGTTCTCAACGTTAAAGGTAATTTCCACGCCTTCAGAACGGCCGATCCAGTTGCGCTGCATGGTCTTAACGGTGTCAGGCCAGTGATCCAGCGTATCCAGATCGTTCAGCAGTTCGTCAGCGTAAGCGGTGATTTTGATAAACCACTGCGGGATCTCTTTACGCTCAACTTTGGTGTCGCAGCGCCAGCAGCAGCCGTCGATAACCTGCTCGTTCGCCAGAACGGTCTGGTCATTCGGGCACCAGTTAACGGCAGAGGTCTTCTTATACACCAGGCCTTTTTTGTACAGCTCGGTGAAGAACTTCTGCTCCCAGCGGTAGTATTCCGGGGTACAGGTCGCCAGCTCGCGGCTCCAGTCATAGCCGAAGCCCAGCATTTTGAGCTGGTTTTTCATGTACGCGATGTTGTCGTACGTCCACGGTGCCGGAGCGGTATTGTTTTTCACCGCTGCGCCTTCTGCAGGCAGGCCGAACGCATCCCAGCCGATTGGCTGCAGAACGTTTTTGCCCAGCATGCGCTGGTAACGGGCGATCACATCACCGATGGTGTAGTTACGCACGTGGCCCATGTGTAGTCGACCAGAAGGATAGGGAAGCATCGACAGGCAGTAATACTTCTCTTTGCTCTCGTCTTCGGTTACTTCAAAGGTGCGCTTCTCGTCCCAGTGTTGCTGGACTTTTGATTCTATCTCTTCCGGGCGGTATTGCTCTTGCATGGCAGCCAGTGGTCCTGTGTTCAATACAGCTACAAAAATGTAGCCAATGGATGTGGTAATTCAGATCCGCATAGCATAGCCCAAACGCCCGCGTCAAAACAGCCTTTCGCGCAATTGCACTTTGCAGGAATTTACCGGGTCTGTGCTTCACCTGACAAAGCGGCGGCGAAATAAGGTCTATTATTAGAAATAGTTACTTACCCGGGAGGCAAAATGATGAACAAGGTTGCTCAATTTTACCGCGAACTGGTGGCGACACTGACGGAACGGCTGCGTAACGGCGAGCGCGATATTGACGCGCTGGTCGAACAGGCGCGTGAACGGGTGACGCAAACGGGTGAGTTAACGCGAACCGAAGTGGAAGAGGTGACGCGCGCCGTACGCCGCGATCTGGAAGAGTTCGCGCGCAGCTACGAAGAGAGCCAGGATGAGATCGCCGACAGCGTCTTTATGCGGGTGATCAAAGAGAGCCTGTGGCAGGAGCTGGCGGATATTACCGATAAAACCCAGTTGGAGTGGCGCGAGGTGTTCCAGGATTTAAATCATCACGGCGTGTACCAGAGCGGTGAAGTGGTGGGGCTGGGGAATCTGGTGTGCGAGAAGTGCCATCACCATATTGCGGTATATACGCCGGATGTGTTGCCGCTGTGCCCGAAGTGCGGGCACGATCAGTTCCAGCGTCGCCCGTTTGAGCCATAAGTAAAAGCGCAGTTTAGTTCCCTCTCCCCGTGGGAGAGGGCCAGGGTGAGGGCGTCAGGCCGCAAAAGGTAAAAAGCAAAACGGCAACCATGTTGTAATGCCAGTCAGTTAAGCAACTGACTGGCTTTTTTTCGGGGCTGTGGAGTATCTCCAGGGCCTTTCCTTT